>SLSB01000362.1 GCA_007130675.1 Candidatus Hydrogenedentota bacterium
AGTTCGGCAGGGTATCGGTGTCGCGCGTGTCCATCGGGGTCTTGCGCATATAGGGCGACCATAGCGTTTGCTCGAACACCATGGTAAGCCCATCATAATCGTAGGTGACCGAATGGGTGTCTGGGCATTCCTGATCGTCGTCAAAATGCCAAATGCCCCCTCCCGAAGTGACGTAACGGGGGTAGGTCTTGTCAATCAGCCAGCGGGCAATGTCCATTTGATGCACGCCGTCATTGATGATGTCGCCGCCCGAGAAATCCCAGAACCAGTGCCAATTGTAGTGGAACCGGTTGGGATTGAACGGGCGATCGGGCGCGGGCCCCAGCCACAGGTCGTAATCCACGCCCTCGGGCGGATCGCCGTCCGGTTTCGCGCCGATCGTGCCGCGCCGTTTGCTGTTGAGGACGCGCACGAAGTGCACTTCGCCGAACTCCTCCGAGTGAATATGGTCGAACGCCCTGTAATTGTACTCCGCACTGCGGTTTTGCGCGCCGACCTGCACGATGCGCCCGTACTTGCGCGCCGCCTCGATCATCTTGCGGCTTTCCCATATCGAGTGGGACGTGGGCTTCTCGACAAACACGTCTTTGCCCGCCTGACATGCCCAGATGGTGCCGAGCGCATGCCAGTGATCGGGCGTGGCGTTGATGACGACGTCCACATCAGGGTCATCAAGCACCTCGCGAATGTCTTGCACGCATTTCGGGGCCTTGCCCTGAGTCTCTTCGATCATGCGGGTGCCCGGACCGAACACACGGCTGTCGACATCGCATATGTAGGCCAAGTCGACGTCGTCGCGCTGGGCGAACCATTGGCCGAGATGACGGCCCCGCCCGAGCATGCCCATGCTGGCCGCGACAATCTTCTCGTTGGCGCCCAGCGCATTAATCGAGAATACGCCCGCACCCGCCGCTGCCGCGACCTTTCCTGTTCTGCTGAAAAACTCCCGCCGGTTCATCGCTTTCATGGTGGCCTCCTCGTCGTTCATCGCTGTAACATCCGCAGCCAGCCGAGGCTTCGCGCCCAAGCGCCCCCGGAACCCTTCATCCACTGCACGTCCGCAGTATACAATACCCGAACATTTCGCGCGAACAAGGCGGAGATTCGCGTCCGACAGCACCGCCGCGGCTATGGGTGGGTCTTGCTGAGAGGCTTTGAAACCAATTGAACTGGTGGGACTGGGCATGGCATAGTCACTGATGCACCGAGACCGGCAAGCGTATGCGGTTTTCAGCACCCGATCAGCGCCATGGGCGCGCACCACGCGGGTGGGTCTTGTTTATCCACTCGGATTGCTGCACACTGTGGTGAACTGAGGCGCCGATACGATTGGCACGCAAGACCAAAGCGCGGCTTGTTGCCACACATGCCGCGCAAGATGTGAAACGCATTCGGAGGTTCGGGAAGTTCGCGAAGGCGCCTATCTCTTGGTGGGCAGTGATTGAAATGAAAGAGGACGTAATCGAAAGAGCCGTTCGAGCGGTACTCGATGCCGCCCCCCGGGGCTCACGGGTGGTGTTGTTTGGCTCCCATGCGCGCGGCTCGGCAAATCCCGACAGCGACCTCGACATCCTGGTGATCGAGCCCGAGGTCGAGAATCGCTTTGATGAGATTATTCGGCTCAGACAAGTCATTGGAAACGCTCTTGGCGATACCATTCAGCCCGTTGACCTGCTCGTCACCGATGAAGCGCGCTTCAGACGGAAAGCTGCGGTACCGAATACGCTTGCCTATGAAGCAGCCAAGTATGGCGTGGTGTATGAATGAGCATCGCGACATCGCACAAAGCCTGCTGCGCAAAGCAACGGATGATCTTTACGCAGCCGAGCGCCTTGCGGAAAAGCCGCCCGCATCGCTTTGGATCATAGGATTTCACGTGCAGCAAAGCGTCGAGAAAGCTATCAAGGGCGTGCTCGTATACCACAGCATACATTATCCATTCACTCACGACATCGCGACTCTGATTGGCCTTGTCGCTCGAAGTGAATTGCCGCTTCCTCCGGAAGCACAGCATCTTCGGAATCTAACGCCTTTCGGAACACAGTTCCGGTATGAGGATGAGGAGCTGGAGCTGCCAACTTCAATGGATTCGGAGCGTTTGCTGAAGTGGGGATCTGCAACTATCGCTTGGGCAAATAATTCCATAGGCTGTCCTCAGCAATGATCTGACGAGCGAAACTTTTACCGCGTGTGAGCTTTGACCGGAGCGCAAGATTTCACAAACGCCCCTGCCGCAATGCCGTGCTGGGTCGCCGCGATATAGATGACGAAAGGAACGCCAATGTCACACACTGTTTGTCTTATTCCCGGAGATGGGATCGGTCCGGAGGTTGCCGAGGCGGCCTGCCGGGTGCTTGACTCCTCAGGCGCACAAATCAACTGGGTCGAGTTGCCCGCGGGAGCGGGCGCCCTCGAAGCGCATGGCGACGTGCTGCCGGATTCGACGGTCGAGGCCATCGAGGTGCACCGCGTCGCCCTGAAAGGCCCAATCACCACCCCGATTGGCAAGGGGTTTCGCAGTGTCAACGTGCAATTGCGCAAACGCCTCAACCTGTATGCGGCGGTGCGGCCCGTGCGAAGCATGCCGGGCGTCAAGACGCGCTACGAAAACGTCGAGCTGGTGGTCATCCGCGAAAACACCGAGGGGTTGTACTCGGGACTCGAGAACGAGATTACCAAGGGCGTGGTGCAGAGTCTCAAGATTGCCACGCGGGCGGCCTGCGAACGCATTGCGCGTTTCGCGTTCAACTATGCCCGCGAACGCGAGCGGCACCGGGTGACCGTGTTCCATAAAGCCAATATCATGAAAATGTCGGACGGATTGTTCCTCGAGTGCGCACGTGCGGTGCACGAAAAGGAAGCGCCGGACATCGCGTATGACGAAATGATCATCGACAACGGCTGCATGCACATCGTGCGCGACCCGTCCGAATTCGACATCCTGCTCCTCGAGAACCTCTACGGTGACGTAGTAAGTGATCTTTGTGCGGGGCTGGTGGGGGGACTCGGCGTGGTGCCTGGCGCGAATATTGGCGACGGGTGCGCGGTGTTCGAGGCCGTCCACGGAAGCGCGCCGGACATTGCCGGGAAAGGCGTCGCCAACCCGCTCGCGCTGATCATGAGTGGCGTCATGATGCTCAACCACCTCGGGGAGACTGCTGCGGCTGCGCGCGTCAAGAATGCGTACGACCGCGTACTCGAGGAGGGGCGTCCCGAGGAAATCACCCGCGATATCGGGGGTAAAGGCAGCACGCAAGCCTTTGCCGACGCGCTTATCGCCCGCATGCAATCGGCCTGAGCCACTTGCCGGGGGTTGATTGGGAGTGAATGGTTGTTTCCGCTTGTTATCTTGGAGTGCGACACCTGCAACCATCAACCGGAGATAAGCAATGGCTGACACACGCATTTCCGTGCGCGCTCTGACTCCCGAGAGCGTGGGGGGATTTCTTTTGCGATTGGCGCTCGGGGTGCTGCTGTTTGTCGCGGCGGTAAACAAATTCACGGGACCCGGGCCGTCTGGTTTCGCGGCGTGGATTCTCGACGAATTCGAGGCAACCTATATCCCGAGGATTCTCGTGATTCCCTACGCGTACACCCTCCCGTACATCGAGCTGTTGCTTGGCGTGGCGCTGATTCTCGGGGTTTTCACGAAAATATCCCTGACAGTTTCGGGCCTCCTGCTTATCAGTCTTGCGTTTGGCAAGATGGTGCAACAGGACCACGCGACCGTCGCCAACAACCTCAATTACGTGCTGATGGCCGCGGTTGCGTTGTGGTTCGCGTGGAAGGATAATGCGCTATCGCTTGACCGGCTCGTGTTTGACAAGCGCCAACAGCAATGATGTTGGGATGGCGCAATTCAGCAGTGGAGGGTGAATCATGGCAGACCGTTTTCGCGGAAAGACCGTATTGATCACGGGTGCGTCGTCCGGCATCGGCGAATCCCTTGCGCACGTATTCGCCGATGAAGGAGCGCGGTTGGCGCTGACGGCACGACGGCTCGACCGCCTCGAGACCATTCGTGAAGCACTGACCGGCAAGGGGGCGGAGGTCCTCGCAATTCAGTGCGACGTCACCGACCGCGCGGCTCTGGACGCTGCCGTAGCCCAGACGGCCGAGTCCTTCGGCGGTATTGACGTGGCCATTGCCAACGCGGGGTTCGGGGTGACCGGAAGCTTCCAGAAACTCAGCACAAATGATTTTCGGCGGCAGTTCGAGACCAACTATTTCGGATTGATAGATACGATCTACGCCGTGCTGCCTTATTTGCAGGCGTCGAAAGGGCGTCTTGTCCTGCTTTCGAGCGTTGCCGGGCGTATTGGTTCCCCTTGGAACGCGCCCTATGCATCAAGCAAATTTGCGGTCACGGGGTTAGCCGAATCCATCTATTACGACCTGTTGCGCGACGGTGTGTCGGTCACCTCGATTGAGCCGGGATACGTCGAAAGCGACATCCGCATGACCGACAACGAGGGTCGGTTTCGGACCGAATGGAAAGACCCCGTGCCGCAATGGCTGGTTGTTCGGCGCGACCCTGCGGCGCGGGCTATTGTCAAGGCCATTTACAAGCGCAAACCGCAGGCGATCATTACCGGGCACGGGAAGGTGTTTGTCTGGCTGGCCCGCCATTTTCCTCGAACGGTGCGCTTCGTCCAACGGCAGGCCGCCCTGCGCATGAAACTGCCCGCCGAACTCGCATCGCGGTTCGGGGAAGAATAAGCGCGCGTTGCTGGTTGCCTACCAAAAAACAACGAAAGCCCAGTACATCTGGGCTTTCGCTGCAAGTCTTGAAGAGTATGTCAGGCTTGAAAATTCAAGCCGGGCAGACTTGATTACTCGTCGTCACCAGGCTGAAGGATCACTTTGTCCTCTTTCAGCCTCCAGCCAAAGACGCTGGTCGTTTCGGTGAGGAAACGCCGGACCTCATCCAGCGTACCATCCAGAGCGGATGCCTTTTTGGTCAGCGACTTGATGTGCATCTGATTCTCCTCCTTGCTTTGTACCTTATGCTCAACGGACAACCCGTTCGAACCCACTACATGAGCTGACTTATGTCTTTGTGAGGTGCTCCCCAAAAGCTGTCCCCGTGACGCTGCTATAAGCAGTCCTGTCACTACTCTATGCTGATTATAACGAATCTCGCCCAATCTGTCAAGCAAAATCTTGTCTCCCAAGATTTTGGTGAAATCCTGCCAGTCCGCTACGGCCTATCGTCCCATTGGTCTTCATTCAGTTGCCTTGCCAGTGGACATCCCGAAACAGCAGCAGGTCACCCCATTCCAAGATCTGTTCCGAGAGCTGAAGCCAGAACCCTGCGTCTCCTCCGTCAAGAATTAACTGATTCAACGAACCGAGAATTTCGCCTAAGCTGTCAATCTGGTTGACGAGCGCCAAGGCCGACGACGTCAACTGCTCGATATCGACCGCGAGTTCGCTAACGCCGTACAATGCCTCGAGTTCTTCGAGGGCCATGCGTTGGATATCCACGCCCGCCAGCGCTTCTTCGCTTAGCGGAGCGTTTTCGGCCACCTGTTCACCCAGACGCCGGGTAGCCTCGTAGACCTGTCGCGCGGTATCCAGATCCCCTTGGGCTTCATAGGCCTGGCCGGATTGCAACAGTTCACGCCCCAGATCGCACAGCATGTTGTATTCGTCGGAGCCGGCCAGCATCGCGCTCAACACGCGAGCTGTCTCGAGGGTCATGCCTGCGGCGGTCAAGGCCTGCTCGCGCGAATGGGCTGCCTCGAGGCCATAGGCCGTTGCCACGTCCTTTCCCTGCAACTCTTGAAGCGCGTTCAGCGCACCGGCGGTATCACCCAGCCGCAACAAAGCTCCAGCGCGCAAGGCGTCGAAAAGGGCATTGTGCGGATCAATCGCCTGGAGCATTGCGATCTCGCTGAGAAACGCGTGCAAATCATCCGCGGTCATGCCATCGAGCAGGGCTGGCGGGAGAACTTCCGCCTCCGTTTCGAACGGTTGAACGGGGTCTGCCAGGTAGGTCTTTGCCAAGGCCAGTCGCGCGTAGGGCTGGTGCTGGTCCATTCGGCCGACCGCGGTCACCAGCAACTGCCGCGCTTCCTCGGCGCGAAGCGATGCTGCGGCGCCCACGATGGCTTCTGGCGGAGCATCCGGATTTGTGGCCACTTCGGCGGCCGCCGTAGCATCGAGCGTGGCCATCTGCTTCAACCGGGCCCAAGCGTTCGGATCGGTCAACGCCGCCTGCCGAAGTGAAACGATTTCGTCGGTTGTGATGTCGCCGATACGCGGGGTGTCGGTGGTGCGCATCGCGGTTCTGTCAATTCGCCGTCCTGAAGTGTCCAGCCTCGATTGTGTTCCCTCGACAAGCTGTTGCATTGCCGCGACCAGCCGATCGGTTTCAGGGGTCTCTTCGGCCTCTTGGGCCAGTGTCTCGTCTTCCGGCCGCTCGGGCACGTCCAGCGCTTCCGACACGTGCGGCGTGTCCGGCGCACCCGGAGCCAACACGCCGAACCGTAGCGCTACGCCGGTCATCATCAGCAAGACGGCGGCCGCGAGCGCCGCTGCACTCCAAAACGCAATACCAGGTCGCGAGTTGCCTTTGCGGCTGTCAAGGCGCACGGTGTTGGCCGAAGCGCCGGTCCGTTCAGTGGCTTGCATGACCCGGTCAAGCACGTCGATCTCGGGGGCGTCTGCATCGAGACGCGCGCCGAGCGCCTCGATGTCCTCTGCCGCCATGCGCAACCATTCATATTCAGCGCGGAGCGCGTCAGAAGACTCGAGCGCTTGCCGAATGCGCGCCGCTTCCGCTTCCGGGAGAGTCCCGTCAAGGAAGTCCGCCAACCGGTCCAGCGTTATGTCGTTGTCATGCTGATTCACACCTGATCCCTCACCGCGCGGCTTTTCTCGCGCAGCGATTTTAATATTCGATGAAGCCGTGTGCGCACCGCGCCCTCGGTGCTGCCGACAATCTCGGCGATATCGCGCGCGGACATCTTGCGGAAGAACCGCAGGGTGACAATCTCGCGCGATTCCGCGTCAAGGGTAGCCAAGAGCCGCTCGAGCGCGTCCCGCCGTTCCACGCCCATGAGTTCCTGGTCTGGCGTGCCTTCGACCGAACGCTGCACCACGCCATCGCTATCGCGCGCCGTGCTTGCATATTCCTCGAGGGATTCCATGCGCACCGACTTCTTACGGTTCAACTCGTTCAGGCTTAGATTGCGTGCGATGCAAAGCACCCACGGTCGGAACTTGCGCGTTTCATCGAAACGCTGCCGTGCCACATAGACTCGCACGAACGTTTCCTGAGCCATTTCGCGCGCCACTTCGACATCACGAAGATAATGCAGGCAAAACCGGAAGATATCGTTCTGATATCTGCCCACCAGCTCGCCCAGCGCCTCGCGGTCACCCTTGCGCAGGGCCACCATAAGTTCTTCGTCCGTCTTCTGGACCACGTCCACGCAATTTACCCGGCCGGTTAATGAGAAAGCGCCCCTGAACGCAACGCTACTCACTCCACCGTCCATTTAAAGTACAATCAAACCCAATAAACGTCACAGCATTATCACTTTACCCCGCCCGCCACAGAAAAACTGCCCGAAGACCCAGTCTAAGTCATTTTATATTATCAGGTTGCAATAGACAATGCATTTGGCTTTCTCAAAATCAGGCCCAAACCGCCCGCCGGCCTGTCACGGTGCCGGGCCTTTGCATATGCTGGGCTCGCACAGGTTTTCTTCCTTGAGTATATGCTAATCTCACTTCAGGAGGCTACAAGATAGAGTGCTTCCTCTCTGGCGACCACAAAATATAGGCATCTGATGCCGACGGCAGTATGCTTGAGCCGGTTCGATAGTGTTCACTTCAGCAGACGCGTAAGGTTGGCGCTTTTTTCCTGCCAGGCGAGTGCGCGCGCGTATTCGGGATAGGCTTTCTCGCGTGTTCGGAATTCGCGCGTGTGAATCTGGCGGCGGCCGGAACTGGATTCGGAAATGCCCAGAAACGCGTGCAACATTTCGTGAAAGACGATGTAACGCACGAAGAATTCGGGCACGAAGTCCTGATCAAGAAGCGGGTGGATGCGAATGAGGTTCAATTCGTGATTGTAGCTTCCAAAACGGATTGATCGGCGCCTGCGCCGCTGTTGGGGCATTTGGCCCCAGGTGATATGCGCCTGAATCTGCCCATCGAAATGTTGCTGGTTGACCTCATCGTAAAGCTTCTGCAAGTCGTGGCAGCGGCCCCGCGAACAGACCCGTATCGTGCGCGGCCTGCGGGCTTGCGGCCGGATGCGGTGCCGGTTTGCGCGAATAAATGCGTCAAGTAACTCGCCGGACCGCTGCGCTTTGGGCCTGCGTATCCATTCCGCCAGTGCGCGGAGGGTTTTGGTGTCTGCCGCCAGAAACATGTGGTGCATGCGCACCACAACACGCTCCGGAGCGCCGTCGGGCTTGACCGAAAGCAGATTGCGGCTGTTATCCGTCACCGTAAGCGCGATGCTCAGTCCCGATTCCTCCTCGAGCATCTCTTGAAGAGCGGCGGAATCGTTCCAGGGGAGTTCCAGTTGCATGAGTCCTCGCGGCTTCAGTCAGTTACTGCGCCTACCTTACCGAAGCCTCCGGCCCATTGCAATTCCCCACCCCAATACCCGCCCTTCCCCAAACGGCCGCAAGCATGAGTTGAGCAGAGCGGGGCACGGGGCGTAAGATACCCCCTCATGAAACAGGCCACGCTCATATATGACGGCGAGTGCCCGTTTTGCCGGCGGGCCGCGGCGTGGGTGCTGCGCCGCGCGCGGCCGGGCGCCATCGAGGCGCTGCCGTGCCAGGACCGCGAGCGTGAACGGCGGTTCCCGGGTATCACCTTTGAGAAATGCATGGCTGCCATGCACCTGGTGACCCATGACGGGCAGGTGTTCGCGGGCGAGGCGGCGTTGCCCCCGTTGATGGAGCGTCTGCGCGGATGGCGCTGGCTGGCTGCCGTGTTGCGGTGGCCGGGCATCCGCCACGCCTCGCCGGCGGTGTACCGTTGGTTTGCGCGCCATCGCTATGCTCTGGCCGGTCTGGCCGGTCATCCGCGGGGCGAATCTTGCACTACCGACCCCACAGAATCACGCAACGAAAGGAAAAAACGTGACTAACGACGGAATCCGCTTTCTGCCCAATTCAAAACCCTGCTTTATCTGCGGTGAAGAGAACCCGGCCGGTGTGCAAACCCGCTTTCTGGTCGAGAACGGCCTCGTCAAAGCGCCGTTTATGGGCAAGACCCATCACTGCGGGTTCGACAATGTTGTTCACGGCGGCATCGTCGCCGCCATTCTCGACGAATGCATGGGTTGGGCCATCGCGCGCGAAATTCACCGCATGTGTTTCACCGGCGAACTGACCGTGCGCTACCTCAAGCCCGTGCCCGCCAACCGCCGCATGACCGCCTGCTCGGAAGTCATCAAAGCCAACCGCCGCATCAGCACCGCCCGAGGATGGATTGTCGATGATGAAGGGGCCGAATACGCCCGTGCCGAGGGCCGCTTCATCCCCCTTTCGGTCGAAGGCACCCTCGAGGTGGACGACAACCTGCTCTACCGCGGCGATGAAGAACGCGTGTTCGACTGCCTCCGCGAGGAATGACGCGCCGCTCCGCATCCCGGCAGCGCCGAAGGTGTCCGCTTCGGAAATGCCGTGCCGTTTCAGGGTGTTATTTCAGTGTTCGCGGTCGGTGAAGCGTATCCAAAGCAGAAAAGGAGTACCGCCATGGGGGCATCACCAGAACCAGGAGCAACTGCGCCGGCATTTTCGCTGCCTTCGAGTGCGGGAGGCAAGGTGAAGCTGTCGGATTTCAAAGGCAGACCGGTGGTTGTGTATTTCTATCCGAAGGACGACACGCCAGGATGCACGATCGAGGCCAAGGGGTTTCAGGCACATGCCGCGGCGTTTCAAAAGGCAGGCGTACCGGTTGTCGGCATCAGCCCTGACAGCGTAGAATCGCACTGCGGCTTCGCCGAAAAATACGGGCTTGATTTCGCACTGCTTTCCGACGAAAAACATGCCGTTGCCGAAAAGTACGGCGTGTGGGTCGAGAAGAATATGTACGGAAAGAAGTATTGGGGCGTCCAGCGCAGCACGTTCTTGATCGACAAAAACGGCAAGATCGCCAACGTCTGGCCAAAAGTTAAACCCGAGGGCCATGCGGAAGCGGTGCTCGAGGCCATCGCGGAACTTTCACCTTGACTCTGGAGCCCTATTGATCATGTACGGCTGGCATTCGTCGCATGCAGCGGGCTTGTTGGTATGCCATGCGTGTCAGTGTGTCCGAATCCTCCTTAAGGGAACAGGTTTGACTTCCTGAATCTCGATGGCGCTCTGCCTCTGCTTTTCATTTGGCCTGAAAGCTTCAACAAGGCGCATGGTGACGTCCACACGCTCCGCCGACGTGTATGCACTCAGCGTCTCGTCGTCCCACTTGGAGACAACGAGTTCCACGTTGGCCTCTTTCTTGATGCCGGGCAGTTGAGCGGCGATGTATTCGAGAATGTCATCGACAGGTGCAGTGCTGAAGCCCTGTGCCTGGCGCAAGGCCCGCTGGGTTTCCTCCCGGGCTTTCAGTTCCGCAAGCTTCTCGTGGTCTCGCGCGGCCTCAGCGTTCTCGAATTCGGCCGTCTTCTCGGCCAACGCCTCTCCCTCGGCTGCTGTGTAGACCTCCGACCCGATGAAAGCCACTGCAATGGCGCGGGAATCGTAGATTCCAATGCGGGTCACCGCGGTGTTTGCGTCGCCCTCTGGTGCTTGAGTCGTGGGGCACCCAACCGCCCCAACAAGCGCCAATGTCCAAAACAGTAGTGTGAGTCTCCGCATGTTTTCAGTCTCCTCATTGTATGCTGCCCGCGGCCGTCCGAACGGCGAAGCTCAGCGGCGCAGGTTGTGAACGCTGTCGTTTTGAACTCTCTTGTTCCTGGATGCCGCAATCAATTGGAGCCCTTGGGAACTCGCCACGAAGTATCGGCGGCAAGAGAGTTCTGAGCCCCCGATCTCGGCATACCGGCGCGGGAGCGCCTCCAACACAGTGAACTCAACCAGCCCCACCTGGCCATCAAAGCTCTGCAACAAGCCCACCATGCCCGAGGGAGAAGTTTTCCCCCACCGTCTGTTCATCCCCATTCGCGGTTTGTTCATGCCACCCCTATTCGTCCTGGGGAGCTGGGATTCCGGATGGCAACGGTCCCGTGACACGGAACAGGATGTGCGAAGGCCGGGCCGCGTCGTGGTAGATGGTGTTGGTTGCCGTTTTCATGTGCGTGTGCTGTCTGAATGGTTCGCCGGTGTTCGGATTGACGTCGTAACGGTCGTAGTTGCTGCTCGAAATGCTTACACGCACGCGATGGCCGGCGTTGAACGCGATGCTGGTCTCCCAGAGGTCGATCTCGAATTCGTACACCTCACCGGGGACGAGAAACTCCTCGCGGCGCATGCTGTTCCGATGGCGCGCACGCACGATTCCGTCGCAGACCAACATCGAGCGCCCATCCGGGTAGACATCGCACAGTTTGGCTGTAAAATCGGTGTCGACGGCCGAACTCGAGGCATACAGCCGCACCACGACCTTCCCGGTGATCTCGAGATATTCCTCGAGCACGGGCGTCGTGAAGACAAGCACGTCCGGCCGCGATTCCACCGGCCGCTGATCATACGGCCCGCGGGTTCCTGAAAGATTGGCACCGCCGAGCGTCGGAACGGGGTCTTCGGGATCGAAGACGTAGGATTGGCGGCTTTCCTCGGTCGTCGGTGGCGACACATTCAGCAGACCGCCCTCGTGAAAATAATATGCGACCTCCGTCGCGGGCACGGGCCAGTCGTCGGCAAACCGCCACTCGTTGCCGGGCCCGTCGGGATCATCCACATCGCCCAAGACGTAATAACAGACCGGCGGCTGGGCCGTCACCCCGGTGTTGGCCCCTTTTACCCAATGATTGAGCCAGCGGAACGGACTGTTGTACCGCGCGGGGGGATTGCGGCAACCTTCTGGCCAGTTAAACCCGCCCTCGCCCAAGCCGTGCCCGTATGGTTCGATAATCAACCGCTGATTGCCACGGGCATTCGGTCCGCCGTGATGCTGGATGTTCACGAAGTTATTGATCGTGCCCCGCAGGAAGATGTCGTACCATCCGCCCTTGTGAACCATCGGCCAGTCCACGAGGGAGTAGCGTGTCTCGACATTCACGTAGCCCCAGTAGTCGTCGGTGTAGAGCGGGCGTTCGACGATGTCCTGCAAGAGCTGCTCGAGCGCGGCCGAACCCCGGCCCGCCATCCAGCCTTCGCACAACCGCTTGCGGAAGGCCCCGTCGTGAAACAGTCCCTGGCGGTAGAGGTCCGAGGCGGCCACATTCACCCATTGACCCTTCAGCCCCGGCGGCGCACTGCCTGCCAGCATGTTCTGCGTGATGCCGCGCGCTGAACCGCCGATCGTGCCGATTTTGCCGTCGCTCCATTCCTGTTCGAGAATCCAGAGGACCGTCTCGTAGCCGTCCTTGTTCTCTCCCCATCCGTCATCCATGAATCCGCGGAATAATCCTTCGGAATCGTGGGTGCCGCGGCAGTCCTGGGCCACGACCGCATAGCCCTGGCGAAGCCATTGCTCGCCGGGGTAATCGCTGTCTATACCGTATGTGGTCCGGTACAGAACCGTCGGCCATGGCCCGGTGCCCGGCGGGAGGTATACGTCCGTGGCGAGGCGTGTGCCGTCGCTCATCTCGAGGTAATGGCGCTCTGGGCCGGTATCGAGCCGTGTCAGCGCGAAATCGATTCCGGCGGCGCCACCGCGCGCATCCACCCGCTTTACCCCCGCGCGGGCCGTGTCCGCATGAGTCGGTGTTCTGCCTGTGTACGGCACTCCCGGGTGAAGTTGGTTCTCATGATGCGGGCTCTGTGTGAAAACGACCACGCTGTCGAGTCCAGGGTAGGTGGACTCCACTTCGAACGTAAATTCGCCGGCACCGTTGGTAAGGGCCGTCGCTTCCACGGGAATCACGGCCCCCGGCGCGCCCAGCCGAAGGCGCAGCGTTCGAGTCGCCCCCACCCGGACATTGCCTGCGGGTTCCCCCGTGCCCGCATCGGTCACGGTACCTTTCACGGTGATGCCTTCGGCCGAAACCGGGCCGC
>SLSB01000361.1 GCA_007130675.1 Candidatus Hydrogenedentota bacterium
CCCACACCATCGTAATTGTTGGGCAGCAACACGTCCTGCACCACATCGCCAAGCTCCGCGCCGCATTCGACGCGGTAGCGGTCCCCGCCCAGGGACTCGATGCCGTCGAGGGCCGTCGTCACCAGCACCACGCCGTCAAACCCCTTGTCGCTGATCAGCACGTTCGAACCCCCGCCCAGGATCAGCCTGCGCGACAGCTGCCCGACAAGCCACAGATAAGCCTCGCGCGCTTCGGCAAGCGTGCGCGGCAGCAACGCCACCCGTGCCGGACCCCCGACCCGGTAGCGCGTCAACGGCGCCAGAGGATAATCACCATGAGCGTATTCGAACGGCGGTGTCTTCATACCCCAAAGAATAGCGCAAACGCCACGGCGGTTCCCATTGTGGTTCTCCCCGCGCCCTTGCTGTCGGCGAGACGGTGCGTGATGTGTCCGGCGGTGCTATTCGCCGATGCAGTAGAGGTGCGTGGCGGTGCGCAGGAAGAGCTGGTTTCCTGATACGCCGAACGATGACAGCACATAGACGCCCGGCACTTCGTTGGCGGCCAGCACCTTGAACTCGGGTCCCGCCGCCAGGACCGTGGTCACGCCGTCTTCGTTTGTGATGTAGAGTTTGCCGTCGGCCAGCAGGGGCGACGCGCTCACGGTTCCCCGCGCGGTGTGTTCAGGTCCCCAGATGACCTCGCCCGTTTTTGCGTCAAGACACGTGACCATGCCTCGGTCTTCGACCATGTAGAAATAGGTGCCGTCGCATGCGGGCGTGGGCACATCGGGTCCGCCGGCCGCGTCCCATTGCCAAGCCAGATGACTCGACGTGACATCGCCCGTTCCCCCGGCCCGCAGGGCCAGCAGCGGCCGCCGGCGCGTCGGTGCGTAGATCATGCCGTCTACCGCCACCGCCGAGGAAATGATGCGATAGTTCGTGAGCTTTCGTGGATTCAATCCCGCAGCGCGCCAGAGTTCTTCTCCGGTTTGCGGGTCATGGCCGGTGACGTAGTCGCCTCCGGTTACGACGAACTGGGTCTGGGCGCCGTATTCCAGCAGCGTGGGTGTGGTGTATGCGTCCGGCGATTCGTGCTCGGCGTCCGTGGGCCGCTCGACACGCCACACGACTTCGCCGGTGAGTGCGTCAAACGCCACGAGATACGAAGGGTCGTCGGTCCGGTATCCGTGCAACACCTGTATGATCAGTTTCCCATCGTGCAGCAACGGCGAAGAGCCATACCCAAACATCAAACCCAATGGGCCATATGCTTCCTGAAGGTCCGCTTCCCACTGCCGGTTGCCGTCCATGTCGAACGCAGCCACAACGCCGGTTCCGGTCAAGGTCCACACGTGCTCGCCGTCTGTTACAGGTGTTGGAGACGACGCGTTGTGCTTCCGCCTCAGATAATTGTCGGTGGCAAGCGTGCGCTGCCATAGAATTTCGCCGTTCTCTTTGGACAGGCAGAGCAGCAGGATCTCGGGACCGCCCGGCCCCCGCAGCGCGCTCTGGGCGACCGGCTCTCCGGACTCGCTGTCGTCCGGTGTCGAGGGCGAGGTTACGAAGACACGGTCGCCCCAAATCACGGGCGAACTTCCGCTCCACGAGGGCATGGGCGTCTTCCAGACAATATTCTCGGTGTCGCTCCACGTCTCGGGCAGGCCGACCGCCGTGCTCACGTTGTTTTGGGACGGTCCGCGGAATTGCGGCCAATTCTCGTCCGCATCCACCGCGCCCGTGAACACCATCAGCGCCAGCGCCGGCGCAAGGGCTGCTGTGATTTTGAGTGACTTCATGCTGCCTCCTTGGGTTGCCCGCCGCCGATCGTGGTCAGGGGGTATTCGTCTCCGCAATAGCGTACAACGTGTCCATCGTCGCCACATACAGCGTGCCGTTTGCTGCGACAGGCGTGCTGTTAATCGGCGCGTCAAAGGTGACCGAAAACAGGACGTCTTTTTCCTTCGATGCCGCGAGGATGACGAAATCGCGCCCTCGAGAGCCGACATAAACCTTGCCATCTGCTACCAGTGGCGAGCCCCAGATCTCGCGGCGCAATTCGTGCGTCCAATACGGTTCGCCTGTTTCGGCATCGAGGCAATGCACCACCCCGCGGCAGTCCGTCACAAAGACGAGGCCATCCGCGATGGCAGGGGTCGAGGGGGAGTGCGAGTCCATGGGATACGACCAGATTTCGCCCGTTTCCGTAATGTCGCCAGTCTGAGTTGCGTCCACGCACTTGAGCCACGACTGCCTCTTTCCCCACCAGATGTCGCCGCCCAGGGTATAATAGACGCGATTGCTGTAGAAGACGGGCATGCCTTTGATATTGCTGGGCCCTTCCCGGCGGTTCTCCTGATAGCTGCGCACATCTTCCTTCGGCGCGGCCGGGTCGCCATCGAACCGCCATACGCGCGTCAACGTCTCGAGTGTCTCGGGGATTCTGTCGTGGTCGAGCGCCTCGAACGCATAGAGAATGCCGTCACCGCCGCCGAAAAAGATCAGTCTTCGCCCGTTCACCTCGCCCAACGCCGGCGACGACCATGTCGAATGAAAAATGCGCGGTCCGATGCGCTCGCCGTCCTGCGCGACGACCCGCCCCGTCGCTTTCTCGAGCACGATCAGGCTCGGCGCATCGGGCCTCTGAATCACCTTGTGGGTGTTGTCCACGCCGTTGCAGGTATTGACGTAGAGGTACGGGCCATCGACCAGGACCGAGCTGTGGGCCGAATCGTGCGGATAAACACCAACCGTTTCGCGCATGTCCGTCAGCCAGATGATATCGCCGTCGATCTCGGTGACCTCCATCGGCGGTTCGCCGCGCGGCGCCATGTGCCGGCCCTCATCCAGAAACGGCCCGGTGTTGCCGTTGGCCTGGCCGTTCAAGTCAAGGCAGACCACCTCGTAGCGGTTCGTCACCGAATACACGCGGTCGCCCTCGATCGTCGGCGGTGAACACCAACTGATGTTCGGCCAATCGTAATAAACGTCTTCCACGATGCGCGGGACCACCAATTGCCACACGAGGCTTCCATCCGCCTCATCCAGGCAGAGCAGCACCGCGCGGTCGCCCTGATGGCGCGGATCGCGCGGCTCGGCGTTGTTCGCGCCAATGATCACCCGGCCAGACGCAATAGCCGGAGACGCATACGCATTGCCGCCGAGCGGGGCGGTCCATTTGATGTTCTCGCCGGTATCCAAGTCAAAATGCTGCGGAAGGCCGGTCTCGGGGGACACCATATTGCGGGAATGCCACTCGCCCCACTGGGCGCGCTCGGCCGCCCGGGCGCCATGACCGAACAAGCACACCCCCGCAGCCATCCCCAGTACCAAAACCTGCAGCATATGCGGGCGAAAAGTCATGAAATAATTCCTTTGTCCCAAAATGCGGCCGCGTCAACCTGTGTATTGGCGCGAATGTGCGCCCGGTACTGCAAGACATGTACGAGCCCCAAAAGACTTCTGGGGCAGCGTGCATAATAA
>SLSB01000106.1 GCA_007130675.1 Candidatus Hydrogenedentota bacterium
CGCGCGCAACCAATCAGGCGCGGCGGCGCCGCCTTGCATCGACAAGGCATCGAGGTAGAGCTGCTTGCCGCTCTTTTCCGCCACTGCTTCAGTCATCGATAGTTACTCCACTCAGCCTGCCGGCTGTGCCGCGGCCAACTCCTGGCGCACCCATTCATAGCCCTTGTCCTCGAGTTCGAGCGCGAGGTCCTTCCCGCCCGAGCGTACGATCCGGCCCTGATACATGACATGCACGAAATCGGGCACGATGTAGTTCAGAAGCCGCTGGTAGTGCGTCACCAGCACGATGGCCCTCGCGGGACTGCGCATTTTGTTGACGCCTTCGGCCACGATGCGCAGCGCGTCGATATCCAGGCCTGAGTCCGTCTCGTCCAGAATCGCGAGCTTGGGCTCCATCACCGCCAACTGAAGGATTTCGTTGCGCTTCTTTTCGCCGCCCGAGAACCCGTCATTTACGGGCCGGTCGGCGAAGGACGGATCGATCGCGACCAGTTTCATCTTTTCTTCGAGCAGTTCGCGGAAATCCATGGCATCCCATTCGTCGAGGCCGTGGCTCTTGCGAATCTCATTCAGGGCGGCATGAAGGAAATAGGCGTTTGTGATGCCCGGAATCTCGACCGGATACTGAAACGCGAGAAACAGGCCCAAGCGCGCACGCTCTTCGGCGGGCAGCTCGAGCAAGTCCTGTTTCAGAAATTTTACCGCGCCGTCCGTGACCTCGTACGCTTCATGGCCCGCCAGGACCTGCGCGAGTGTGCTCTTGCCCGACCCGTTCGGGCCCATGATGGCATGCACTTCGCCTGCATTGACCTTCAAATCGACGCCTTTGAGGATTTGGATGTCCTCGGCTTCGGCGTGCAAATTACTGATCTCGAGC
The DNA here is from genome assembly GCA_007130675.1 of Candidatus Hydrogenedentota bacterium. Taxonomy (GTDB): domain Bacteria; phylum Hydrogenedentota; class Hydrogenedentia; order Hydrogenedentales; family SLHB01; genus UBA2224. Next base: position 878 of record SLSB01000106.1, read on the forward strand.
ATTTACCCTACACTCCCTTCGAGGCTGACGCTCAACAGCTTCGTGGCCTCTACGGCAAATTCCATCGGCAGATGGTCAAACACCTCTTTACAAAACCCATTAATCACCATCGATATCGCGTCTTCCGGGCCAATACCGCGTTGCTTGCAATAGAACAACTGATCTTCGCTGATCTTTGACGTGGACGCCTCGTGCTCGACGCTCGCTGACTTGTTGCGCACCTCGATATATGGGAAGGTGTGTGCGCCGCATTGATCGCCGATGAGAAGCGAATCGCATTGCGTGTAGTTTCGGGCGTTCTCGGCCTTGGGCATGACTTTCACCAGCCCCCGGTAACTGTTGTTGCCGTGCAGGGCCGAAATGGTCTTCGAAATCACCGTGCTGCTGGTGTTCTTGCCCAGATGGATCATCTTGGTGCCCGTATCCGCCTGCTGATGGTTGGTGCTCAACGCCACCGAATAGAACTCGCCCACCGAGTTGTCGCCCATCAAGATGCAGCCCGGGTATTTCCATGTGATGGCCGAGCCCGTCTCGACCTGCGTCCACGAAATCCTCGAGTTACGCCCGATACATTTCCCGCGCTTGGTCACGAAATTGAAGATGCCGCCGCGGCCGTGTTCGTCGCCGCTGAACCAGTTCTGCACGGTCGAATAGTTGATGGTCGCGTCGTCCATGGCGACCAGTTCTACGACGGCCGCGTGAAGCTGGTTTTCGTCGCGCATCGGCGCCGTGCAGCCCTCGAGATAGTTCACGAACGCGCCTTCCTCGGCCACGATGAGCGTGCGCTCGAACTGCCCTGTATCCGCGGCGTTAATGCGAAAATAGGTCGACAGGTCCATCGGGCAGCGCACCCCCTTCGGGATGTAACAGAACGACCCGTCGCTGAATACCGCCGAGTTCAGCGTCGCGAAGAAGTTGTCGGTGTACGGCACGACGCTGCCAAGATACTTGCGCACCAGGTCGGGATGGTTCTTCACGGCCTCGGAAAACGAGCAGAAGATGACGCCTTTCTTCGCCAGGATCTCCTGGTGCGTCGTGGCCACCGAAACGCTGTCGAACACGGCGTCCACCGCGACCCCTGCCAGGCGCTTCTGCTCCTCGAGCGGAATCCCCAGCTTCTCGAAGGTGTCCAGCAATTCCCGGTCCACTTCATCGAGACTGTTCAACTCTTTGGACTTGCGTTTCGGCGCCGCGTAATAGCGCTGGGCCTGATAATTGATCTCGGGATAGCGCACGTTGGCCCACCGGGGCTCGCTCATGTTTTGCCAATGCCGGAAGGCCTTCAGCCGCCACTCGAGCAGCCACTCCGGCTCTTCCTTCTTGGCTGAGATCAGGCGGATAACATCCTCGTCGAGCCCGTGCGGCACGGTCTCCATGTCGATATTCGTCACCCAGCCGTGCTTATAGGCCCGGTTGGCAAGCTCGGCGATCTCGCGGTTGCTCCGCTCGATGCGGGTGCCCCCATACTCCGGTATCTTCGCCGTTTCCGGAAGCTTCGCGGCAGCGGTATTGTCATCCACCGGCGATGGGTTTTCTATCTGTGCCATATGAGTCTGTCCTGTCTATAAGAAGCGTTGGCGGTCCCACCCGTCTATCTCTGGCGCAAACACTCCTTTATTGGCACATATTCCTGATACTCGTTGTGTTACGGAGTCTGCGCGGGGGACCACATCCGTCACTCTAGAGTTAACACTGAAAACGGCGGCCTTCATCCAGCATCGCAAGGTAATTCTCGAGCGGGATATAGTTGGCTACACTATTGCCGGTTCCCAGGCAGTACCCGCCGCCGGGCATGCAGACCTCGAGGGTCTGGCGCACGCGGGCGCGCACTTCGTTTTCATTCGCCCGGCACAGGAAATCGACGTCGATACCTCCGAGCAGCGCAATGCGGTCACCGTACAGCTCCTTGGCCTCGGTGACTTGCTCGATGGTGTCCTCGAACGAGTGCTTGCCGTCGATTCGGACCTGCTCGATCAAGTCCTCCGTGATCGCGGCCAGATTTCCGCACGCGTGGAGAAGATAGGGTCTTCCCGCCGCATGCGACATCGCCGCCATCTCCTTGTGGCCGCCGAGGACGAATTCGCGCATATCGTCCGGGCTGCACAGCAGTCCCCCGCGGAATCCCATGTCGTCGCTGCCCCACACGATCTTGACGCGATCGAATTCGAGTATGCGCTCGAGCACGACCCGGTACAGGGCGCGCAGGCGCGCGCTGATGGCTTCGACCAGATCCCGCTGCTCGCACAGGGCCATGCAGAATGTCGAGTAGCCCATCAGCCACATCAGATACTCGGCGAAATGGGCGAATCCGCCACTTCCGATGATGCACATGTCGTCGGGCAAGTTGGCTTCATACCACTCGAGATTGCGCGTGGTCAGATTCTCGGGGTCGGGCCAGGGATACCGCTCGAAGTCCTCCCAATTCGTTATCGGCCCTTTGTTTTCATTGACGAACCCGCGGCCGCCGTCGCGTCGCAGCGCCGCCGTGTCTTCCGCCACAAGCGTCTTAAGCTGAATGCCGATATCGTCGATGCCCATCCGCACAAAATCGTAGCCGAGGAACCGTTGCAGGGCGATCTGGCGC
>SLSB01000275.1 GCA_007130675.1 Candidatus Hydrogenedentota bacterium
CCCGAACCACAGGTCAAACACAAAGCGCCCGGCCAGTTTCTCGACCCCTCCGGCCGCGGGCCGGCCGTCGAGATCCCGCCAGACCTTCACGCCCTCCCACACGTCATGGGTGGGGATAAACACAAGGGTCTGGTCGTGGGGCACGTTGAGCGTGAACTCGTATCGTGCGGGCCGCACGCGCAAGAGGTCGGGAATCGCCAGCGTTCCGTACACCAGACTGCCGCCGCCCTCGAAATCCGCCCCGACGTACGAGGTCGCGAGCCGGTGGCCTTCGTAACCGGGAGTGAATACGCGCGGCCGCTCGATCACGTTGCCGTGGCCCGCATACACGCGAAACACGGGCTTGTTCCAGGGACCGAGCGACACGTTCTCGAGACGGGGTACGCGCCACGGCTCGGGTTCGGGTGCATTCTCGAGCGCCGCATGGAACAGCAGGGCGGTGTCCGTCCGCTCGCAGGTCAAGACTACGTCAAAGGTGTCGTCTCCGAGCGTATATGCATGGCGCAGGGTGACGCGATCCGGCGTGCTCTGGGTGTCGACCTGCGTCAGACGCGCCGGCCCTTCGAGATCGTGCAGGTCGATTCCCAAGACGGTGATCTCGAAGCCAGTGAACGAGAATTGTTCCCTGCCTTGGCCAAATGCGAGTGTTCCGTCCACGAGACCCCGCTCGCCTTGGGCCACCGAGAAGGGAATAGCCCGGGAACCTTCGCCCACGACGCCCTCGAGTATCTCTCCCGGACGAGTAATGCGCGCTTGAGGGCTCACTGGCTGCTCGAACACCGGTTCTTGGCGCGCCTCGGGGTTGGGCATGGCGTCTTCGGGAAACTCCGTGCGCAGAATCAGGATGGGATGGGCCTTATACGTCGCGCCGTTGTATTCAAAGCCGGCATATCCGTGAAACGGATACAGCGCATTGAACGTGCCCGCGCCCGCGGTCGCGGAGAACGGCGCGAGGATGGTGCTGCCCGCATCGACGGAAAACGGCAGCGGTTCCGATGGGTGCATGTGCCAGTCATCGATACCCTCGAGGCGCAGCGTGCCGCTGATCGCCTCATCCCCGGTGTTCTCGAGCCACAATGTCATGGGGATGGGGGTTTGGGGGAGCGTTACCGTTTCCGGCCCGTCGATCCATACGCGCAACGGCCCGGCCGTATCTTCCGGGGGGTGAAATGCAGAGGCCGTATGGGCGATGAGAAGCAAGACGAGACAGCAGATCAGTCCAACTGAAGGTGAGGGGCGCTTTTTGTGCATGAGAAATCCTTACGTTTGCCGTGTGCCGGAGCGGACACGTCACGACGCCAATTGTTGTTTCGCCTATTTTCCGGTGCTCGGTGTTGGGAATCAAGTTGAGTCTGTTGCTGTGCATTTCGTCCATCCTATACTTTTGTATGGCAGCCCGGAGAATACGGCAACGCAGGGACGAAGTGCGCCCCTGGGTTTTCTTATCGTCATTCCTGCGCACGCTGGAATTCAGAGGGCGCAAACCACAGCCACTGAATTGACAGTTCTTCGCGGACGCGACTATCCTATCTCTGAGACAAACCAAACCACTCACCCCAAGGAACACGGTAGTCCGTGGATACTGTTGATAAAGACCCGAAGCCTGTCGAGGCGCTTACCGAGGACCGGGCGTATCAGGACGCCATCCTTCAGGAAGTTTCGCGCACCTTCGCGTTGACCATCCCGCAGTTGCCGTGCGATTTGCGCGTGGTGGTCGGCAACGCGTATCTGTTGTGCCGTATTGCGGACACTATCGAAGATTCGGATACCCTGACGGTCGAGGAGAAGCGCCGGTATTACGACTGGTTTGTCGGCGCGGTGGAGCAAGAGGCCTCGGGCGAGGCATTCGGCCACGAACTTGCCCCGAAACTCGGGGGCAGCACCCTCGAGGCCGAGCGCGACCTGGTGCGCAATACCGCCCGCGTGTTGCGCATCACCCACAGCTTCGCCGAAGCCGATCAGAAGGCGCTGCGGCGGTGTATCCGCATTATGTCTGAGGGGATGGAGGATTTTCAGGAAGGACAATTCACCGACGGCCTGCGCGACCAGCAACACCTCGACGACTACTGCTACCATGTTGCGGGCGTGGTGGGCGAAATGCTCACGCAGTTGTTCTGTGCGCATTCACCGGCCATCGCGGCACATCGCGGCGAACTCGAACAGCGCGCCATCTCGTTTGGGCAAGGGCTCCAGATGACCAACATTCTCAAAGACATCTGGGACGACCACAAGCGCCGGGTGTGCTGGCTGCCGCGGGTGACTTTCGAGCGGGCGGGGTTCGACCTACGCAATATCGAGCACGGCCCCGGCGATCCGGCGTTCGAGGCGGGTCTCGGCCAGCTTATCGCCGTCGCGCGCGGCCATCTCGAGAATGCGCTTGATTACACGTTGCTTATTCCGCCGTCCGAGCGGGGTGTCCGCAATTTTTGCCTGTGGGCCATCGGTATGGCCGTGCTCACCCTGCGCAAGATCAACCGCCAGCGCAATTTCACGTCTGGCGCCGAAGTGAAGATATCGCGGCGGAGCGTCCGCGCGACCATATGCCTGACCACGCTGTTTGGCCGCAGCAACCGCCTCCTGCGTTTGGCATTTCGCCTCGCTGCGGCAGGTTTGCCCGAACCCCAGCCGCTCACCTCCAAGTCACCCTGACCCCAAGAGTTGAAACCGGAGCGCCTCGTAGCACGGACGTCTCGCCCGTGGCCGGATCATGGCCGAGACGGCCATGCTACAAAATGCCCCGCTGTGGAAGAGTCTCTTGATGGAGCCGCATCGGCGGCTTCTGGCATCTGCAATTGCGGCGTGCTTGCGGTATACTGGTGGGCACACAAGAGGGCAGCCCACATTCGGCTGGGCGAAACAAGAGCGAGGTGACACAGGTGCGGCACAATCAACATTTGTCGGGAGCGATTCGGGTTCCTCGGCAGGCGGCTTTTACATTGGCGGTTGTTCTCGCAGTGTGTTGCGCGGGGACGGCTTTGGCGCAAGACCAAGAGACGCGGGTGTTTCGTGCGGGCGCGGCCGCCAGCAATGTTACGCCGCCGCTGGGCGTCTCGATCAGTGGCGGGATGCGCGACCGCACGGCTGTGCATGTGAACGACGAATTGCATGCCCGGTGTCTGGTGCTGGACGACGGTGCGGCGCGTATCGCGTTCGTGCTGGTCGATAACTGCGTTATCCCGCGCCATGTGTTTGACGACGCCAAAGAGCTTATCGAGCAGGAGACCGGCATCCCGGCTGCTCATGTGCTCATGGCCGCGACGCACAGCCATTCGACCCCGACCACGACGCACATTTTTCAAAGCGAGCCCAACACGGAGTATCTGCCGTTTCTGGTGCGGCGAATTGCGGACGGGGTGCGCCGGGCGGTCAACAATCTCGAGCCCGCGCGGATCGCCTGGGGCAGCGGCGACCTGCCGGATGAGGTATTCAACCGGCGCTGGCATCTCAAACCGGGCGCCATGCCCGAGAATCCATTCGGCAACCGTGACGATGAGGTGAGGATGAACCCCGGCCGCGGCAGTGACGACCTTGTCCGGCCGGCCGGACCTATCGATCCCGAGATTGCGTTTATCGCGGTGGAATCGCTTGACGGCCGCCCCATTGCGCTGTTGGCGAACTATTCGCTGCACTATGTCGGAGGCGTTCCCGGAAACCACATTTCGGCGGACTATTTCGGCGTGTTTGCGGATCGCATTCAGGAACTGCTCGAAGCTGATCGGCTCGAGCCGCCGTTTGTCGGGATCATGTCGAACGGAACCAGCGCCGATATCAACAACATCAATTTCCAGGAACCCGCCCCGGGCCGCCAGCCCGGCGAACAGATGACACACGTCGGGCACGCAGCCGCGCGTGTCGTGCATGAAGCGTACGACGGCCTCGAGTGGCGCGACTGGGTGGCGCTCGATGCGGCCGTGACCGAACTCGAAATCGGCGTGCGCCTGCCCAGCGAAGAGGAGGTCACCCGTGCCCGCGAAATCATGGCCGCGGCAGACGGGCCCGAGATGCAGACGCTCGCCGAGATCTACGCGCGCGAGACCGTGCTGTTGAGCGAGTATCCCGAGTCGGTTCCGCTGTGGGCGCAAGCGTTGCGCATCGGCGATCTGAGCATTGCGGCTATCCCGTGCGAGGTATTCGTCGAGATTGGGCTCGAGATTAAGGAAACAAACCCCTTTGACAAGGCGTTCACCATCCAGTTGGCCAACGGATACAACGGGTATCTGCCCACCCCTGAACAATACGCGCTCGGGGGATACGAGACGTGGCGCGCGCGCTCAAGTTACCTCGAACCCAACGCCTCGGTGACGATTACCGCGGCGTTGATGGAAATGTTCGAAGAACTTCATTCCCGGGCCAGCGAATAGACCCGCGGTACAGGGGCGGACGCTCTGCTGTGGCGCGGTTTCCTTACCGCGCCACTTTTGCGGCCTCCATAATCTTTATGGGCGCATGAGCATCTTGTTCATGGCGTCCCAACGACTCTTCCGCGCAAAACGGAGGGCGGGGTTTCCAGCCTGCCCTTAAATCGCTGGCGGATGCAATCCGCCCTCCAGCTGATTCCGGGAACCTGCGATAATAGATCGTAACCCGGCTGTCCAATAGCATTACTGGGAAGAAACACAAGGAAGGCGGTCCTCCGCAAGATGCCGCGATCGAGACCAGACCACAGAAAGGATAGCCTTTTGGAGTGCGGTGGCTTGTCACCGCTTTGGTTACGCCCGGCTTGCCGGGCGGTGGATGACGCGCAATCACGGTTTGTTCAACGGGCTATGCGCCCCCAAAAAGCGGTGACAAGCCACCGCCCTCCAAAGAAGCCGAACCTCGAGTCATTGTGGGAAATCCGTCTTCACAGGCTGCTGGCTGGTTTGACATAGTGCCGCGCCTTCGGCGATCCGCAAAACACGACGACGGTTCATGTGTGTTCAATGCGCGACAACTGAACCGGATATTTGGCAGCTTTGAATAGGCGGTGCTGGAAACCCCACCCTTCGTTGCCAAGAGCCCTGTGAAGGATTACAGATAGCCAAGCTGCTGGATCTGCTCGAGTTCGTCATCCGAGAAGTCTTTGAGCCGTGTTTCTTCGAGCACGACATTCCGGTAGGCGGTGCCGGTGTTCTCTTCGAACTCGTCGAGGATGTCTTCGAGCCACTCGTGGAGGAGTTCTTCGGGCGTATCATCCGCAACGTTGGTCAGTTCGCCGGGATCGTGCCTGTGATCGTAGACTTCGAGGTCGTAATCCCGGCTCGGCATCGGCTCGAATGCGACCCAGCCGTGCTCGGCTTCGGAATCGTACACTACCTTGCCGCTTTGGTCTTTCAACACGAGCTTCCACTCGCGCGGTCCCCATGGCACCCATATGGTATCCCAATCGTCCTGAGTGTGCAGGGTGACCAAATCAAACACGGGTCTGGTCAATGGCGCCGAGACGGTCTTCTCGCCGCCGAAAGAAACCGAGCGCATCGTGAACTCGAGGTCCAGAGCCTTGTGCCCGGCGAACACCTCCTCCGGCAACTCGAAACGGAATATGCCCTGCGAATCTTCATGATGCACAGACCCCGACAATGCCCATGCGCCGTGTTTTTCGAGACCGCCGCCGGGTTCGGCCGCGCGCCTCACCACGACCTTATACCGCCCGTCAAAGCTCCCGATGGCCGAGTAGTAGGGGACATCCGTAAGTACCCGGTCACGAATAGGATAGTCACGATTGATCGTCGGCAGCATGCTGTAGCCTTCGAATGCATGGCGTTTCGCGACAGCCCGAGCTTCATCGGGCGCGAGCAGTTCGAGAATGGTGGGAACGATATCGAGATTGGCCACAAGCTGGTCAACGGACTTGCCGGAGGGCAGTCCAGCGCCGGTCATGAACAGGGGGGTGTGGGCAATTTCGTGCCACAGTCTGCCATGCACCGGGCAGAACCCATGCTCGCCCATCAGCTCGCCATGATCTGAGTTGAATATGACAAGGTCTCGGTCGGGATGGTAGAAGCCGGCACGGCGAAGAAATGCGAACAGGTCCTCGATGATGCCATCCATGTAAGCGATTTGTGAATCGTAGAGTTGATTCAGTTTTGCGACGTGCTCTCGAGTTGCAAAGCCCTCGTATCCCTCGAAAAACACCATGTCTTGCGTGATGGCCTGGTGGCCTTCCGCAACCGTATCGAGCAACACTCCGCGCTCGCCGGGCTCAGGCCAGACCCCAGTCGGCGCCGAGCCGAATATGTTCTTGTGGTTGTAGGGAGTGTGGGGATCAAACGAATGAAACCACAGGAACAGAGGGGCATTGCGCGGGACCTCGCCGAGCATACGCTTGGCACAGGCGAGTGTCTCCACACTATCCCGCTGAACGGCATCATTCTCCGCTTCATAGGAGAAAAGGTCGAAGCCCTTATCGAACCCGTTTCTCGGGCTGAGCCACAGCACGCTGCTGGCGCCAACGGTGGTGTAGCCGAACTCGCGCAACATGTCGGCGAGTACCGGTGTGTCGGGTCCGATATGATCTTCAACGCCCAGATTCCCGTGAATCCCCAAGGTATGGGGGTGCTTCGATGTCATAAACGACGCGGCTGATGGGAATGTGGTTCCAGACTGAGTGTGGCATTGGCTGAACGTGACCCCCTGCGCCGCAATGGCGTCGAGAAATGGAGAGGTCGCGTTTTGCGTGTAGCCGTTGAAACCCATGCGGTCGAAGCGGGTGGTGTCGGCAGTGATAAAGATAATATTCGGGCGGTCCGCTCGTCTTGATGCACAGCCCGCCGATGCGGCCGCCAAGGCCCCGGCGGCTACGTGTTTCAGGAAGTCGCGACGGTTACTGGAGAGCACGGTACTCCTCGTTATTCGTTGGGTTTTGCGGGTCTATGCAGAATCTTGCCGCGGTTCAGCGCGTTTTTCTGTTTGAATTAAACACGAAAACCGGCTTCTGAGTTCCGTGGCCGCCGACCTTTTGCCAACGGGCAGATTCTGCCCGGCGACAGATGAAGAAACACTTATGTCCAGATGGGCTCGATGGGCAAAGTGTCCCCCACTGTCTCCTGCCACGCTTGGAGAGCGGCGGTCATGGCGCGGATGCGCTCGCGGTGTTCGGGGCGGAAAAACAGGTTGGTCGTTTCGCCCGGATCGTCGTTGAGATTATAGAGTTGACTGCGCTCGAGGGTGTGGAGGGTAAGTTTCCAGCGGTCCGGGGTAACGATCGTCCGGAACGAGTTGCCTTCGGGCAGGTCCGGCAGCCGAATCGTGCCGCCTGGGTTGCGGCCCGATCGGTCGATGGTGCCTGCCGGGTTCCACTCGACAATCACCGGCCCCGGGTTGCGCCCCTCTTCGAACAAAGGTCTGAGGCTCTTCCCGGGCAGTTCCGCGCCGTTTTCCGCACCCATGAGGTCCAGCAGCGTCGGCACGAGGTCGATATGGCTTACGGGGTCGCTGATGGCCTGGCCGCGAACACCGGGGATGCGCATGAGCCAAGGCACCCGCTCGGACTCCTCGTAGCTGAATGTCTTGGTGAGCAGCCGGTGCGAGCCCATCATGTCGCCGTGGTCGCTGGTGAAGACGATGATGGTGTCTTCCATGAGGCCAAGGTCTTCGAGCGTTTGCAAGATGCCGCCGACAGCCCGGTCGACCGAATGCACCAGGCCCCAGTAATTCGAGATCAGCCGCTTCCAATGATCCTCGGTCTTGAGAGGCAGATCTCCCCACCCGTTCTCGAAATAGTACGCCCGGCGCCGACGGTATGCTTCTGGTTCGGTCTCGTCGAGGGGGTCATCGAAATTCTCGGGCACATACACGTCGTCGAGGTGGAGATCGTCAAACGGTCCCGTAAACGGCATGTGAGGCTCGAGGAAATTGACATAGAGCATGAACGGTTCGTCGCGGTGGCGGCGCAAGAACTCACAGGCCTCGAGTTCGAGGAAGCGGGGTTTCGTGTGTTCAAACGGCCGACTCGCCGCGAAATTCCGGCTGAAGTCGCCTCGGCCGTCAGGCGGTTCGTAGCCCTGCTCGCATAGAAAATGCCAGTAATCGCTCTTCTTGTCCATGTCGCGGCCTTCGCGATAAAACCGGCGGTAACCGTCTTCCATGCTGCGCCACTCGCGGAACCCGTGCTGCGCGAACACCTCATCGCCGAGGTGCCACTTGCCGAAATAGCCGGTTGCGTAATCGGAATCCGCCACAAGCTCGGGAAACGTGGGCACATCAAACGGCAGGGCGATATTGTTTTGGGTGCAGCCGTTGGTGTGGGGCCAGAGACCGGTCATGACCGTCGACCGCGCCGGGGTGCAGACCGGCTGGCTCACGTAGGCATTGCGAAACACGATGCTCTCCGCGGCCAATCGGTTGAGGTTCGGGGCCTGGATAACCCTGTTCCCGTACGCCGCCATGGTGTCGGGGCGCTGCTCGTCGGTCCACAAAAACAGCAGATTGGGTTTCCGCTTGGGCGAGGCCTGCCCCCGCGATCGCCGACCGAGCGTGAGGGCCGCCGCGGCCGCCGCCTGGGTCCGCAGAAACGTGCGCCGCGAAGGGTTGCGACGTGAAGTGTGTTTCATGGCATGAACCTCCTTGGCAATATGCGTGCTTTAACGCAACGGAAGCGCATTCGTACACCGCAAATTTTGCAGTCCGCGGGGGTGATGTCAAAAAACGGCCTGCGTAACGGAATGCGGTGCTACCGATTCAGCCGCGATCGCCGTGCCAGTTGCCTTCGCCGTAGAGCTGCTGCGCCTCTTCAGGGAAGACGGCCTTGCGGGTGCGGGCCAGGCTCTCTTCCCAATCGAGCTCGAGAAACAGGGGCCGCCAACCATATCCGTCTGCAAGCACGCTGAACACGCGGAAGAGATTCGAGAACGGGTTTTCGATGCCGAGCACCTGGCGAGGACTGTTGCTCTCGATGAGCGTGAATGCGCCATCGACCAAGGCCCATATGCCGAAGGCCATCTCCTTGAGCATCTCGTCATGTTGGGTTTCGAGATTGCCCTCTCGCACGGCGTCCAGAAGTATGCCGTGGAGCAGGGCCACTTCGCGGTCCTCGATGTGCACCAGTTCGCTCAGGTGTTGCGGAGACGCCTTTTCGCGAATCGGCCCGATAGCCATGTGCATGATACGTGAATCATCCGGGTGGAGCCGGGTAAACAGGGAAACAGCTTCGCCGAGGGCGACCACTCGTTCGCGAGATTGGCAGGATTGGGCCGTTGCCCGTTCCATCATCTCGAGGCGTTTCCGCGCGCATTCTACTGCCAGGGCCACCAGCAAGTCTTCCTTGCACCCGAAATGCTGGTACATGGTGCCCTTTGGGCACGCGCTGGCGGCCGCGACCCGTTCCATGGTGAGTCCAAAATACCCCCCTTCGAGCAAGACCGACTTTGCCGCTGCAAGAATGGCGTCTTCACGTTGTTTGATTTCTGTTTGCCACGGCGACCATTGGGTCATGACCGAACCCTCCTGCGAGCCCCAATTATGCGTTAATGATACTACAGGAGCTGCTGCGCCCGCCAGTGCAAATGTATCTCATGCGTAAAACCATATGCTGATCGCGAAGCACCACACCGCCGCGTAATACTGGGGAAGCCCGAGGATGAAGTTCGAAAATCCCGGACGGACAAAGCGCTGCCGCGCCACGAAGATGTCGGACACATAGAACAGCACCGCGCCGGGAAGCAGGATGAGCGGGCCTCCGGCGCCCACGGCACCGGCGGCCAGCGCCACCATCGCCGAAATGATCACCATGTAGGCGTATACGGGCGCTTTCATTTCACGCGGGACGTGGGGCCGCAGCCACGGAACGATGAGCGAAGCGGGCACCAGGGTACCCGCTGCCGCGGCAATGGCCCAGAGAGGTTCAAAGCCCATCCGCACAAATGCGATCAACAGCACCCCATGGGCGCCCAGAAATGAAAAAAGCCCCACCAGAAACAGTATTTTGTCCTCGTATGCCAGGAGCAGGTCCCCTATCCAGCACAATATCAGGGCGAAAAACACCCACCGGCCATAGGAAGTGTCGAGTGCGCCGCCTAGATAGGCTATCGCCAGAAACGCAGTCGATGCGGTCATCTTGAAGAAAACGCGACCCGCAAACCCTTTGCGCTCGGCCGCGAGATTGAGCCCCAGGGCCGCTGCCAGAATCCCCGTCAATACTGCTGCTTGTACCACGGAATGACTCCCCACTTCTTGTTTTTGCGTATCGCCTTCAACGACGGCGGTCTATGTATATCAGAGAGATGCCCGGAATACCAATGCCAGATGCGATGCTTCCGCGGTGCCGCGCGTATGAATCCCCAAGAACCCGGCAAGCATTGGGGCCTGTTGGCTTGGTGTACCGGCCATGCTTTAGCAGCCACGTGCGGCTCTGAGCAAGAACGGCGGCGGGGCATGGGCGCGTATGCCGCCCATGCCCCGTCTCGCCTTCACCAAGGGACGCTAGCGCCTATTGGCGCAGAGCGCAAGAACGCACAGTACGAGGTTCTGGTTCTCAGCCGAAATTGGCCAATCATCAGAATCCCGGCATATGACCCCAGAAGGTTGCATAACCCGGAGTAACCGGAAAGCTCTGGCTGGGATAGCGGTGGAACTGCACATGGCCATCCATATAGAGAACGTTGCAGCCGCCCGGAATGTGGTTGAATGTCGAGTAATTCGAATCATCCGACGAAATCACGTCCCACATGACCGGGAGTTCGCTCTGCGCCGTGGCGCCGGCGGCCGGGTTGTTGATGTCGGTGATCATGAACCGCTCGATACCTTCACGCAAGCGGTAGATGGTGTCGCCTCCGCCGTTGCCCGTGCCAGGGCTAACAGTGAGGTCCTGATCGAAATACTGGTTATGACCGTAGTTGCCAAAAATGCAGTCTTGAAGCATCACGCCCGAGGTTACCTCTGACATGAAGGCCGACAGCAACTGTGCCGGTATCATAGCAGTCGGCTGAAAGGGATGTGGCACGTGCTCATCGTTCGCGTCGCACATATCAAGCACCCAGCCAATGTAATTGTACGAGCGATCTGGCGTTGATACATACCCCACATACGCACACTGACCCGAACCGTCGTCCTCGACCACACCAGCGCCGTAGGCCGATCCCCATTCCATGTTCGCGCCCGAGGGACACAGCAAGACGTTTGTGTCGCTCAGATACTCGGGATACACCGCGCTCATGTTAAGGAAGAACCGCGCCGCATCCCTATCCCTGTTGGTGCAGCCGGTAGAATCGGGCAGGCCGTATCCTGCCGGGGCAGTATAGGGGTGGTGGCCGTGCATGCGGGGCCACATCTCGCCTCTGGATTCATTGGCGTACATCTTGGCCACCAAGCCAAGCTGTTTGAGGTTGTTTGCGCAGGCTGCGCGGCGGGCCGCTTCACGGGCACGGGCAAGCGCGGGCAGCAGGATCGCCGCCAGAATGCCGATGATCGCGATGACGACCAGCAGTTCGATCAAAGTGAAACCACGTTTTCTCATTGTCAAGCTCCTCCTGAACCGTTTTCAATTGTTAGTCAACACACAAATCAGGCCATCCGGCATGCGGATGTGCTTCAGCTTTGGGGTACCAACATCGATAGTGCATCCCTCCCTTCTTCTCCTTCGCATCGCCAACCAACATTAAGCTATGCCAACTCGCCCCCTGTGCACGGGGCGCGGGATTGGTCCTATGCGTTTTGGGTATCCGGCATGCCCATGGTGCGCAATCGCTGAATCTCCTCGGGAAAGACTGTCCTGCGCACATTGGCCAGAACCTCTTCCCAGTCGTGGTCTGCATACAGGGGCCGCCATCCGTATCCGTCGGCCAAGACGTTGAACACCTGGAACATGCTCGATATCGGGTCCGAGAGAGCCAAGGCATTGCGGGTCGCGCCACTCTCGATCAGGGTGTAGCTGCCGTCGACCAGCGCCCAGATGCCGAACGCCATTTCGTTAAGCACGGCGGTGTCTCGAATCGGAAGATCTCCCTCGCGCACGGCATCTTCAAGAATGCCTTTGAGAATCTCGACCACGGCCCGTTCGACCCGAACCAAAGCGTCCAGCCGCGTGGGCGAGGCATTCTCGCGCACCGGCCCCGTCGCGGCGTGCAGGATCCGCAAGTCTTCGGGCTGGAGGCGCGCGAACAGCGCCGCGGCTTCGCCCAACGCCACCACGCGCTCGCGTGACATCCCCGCATAGGCCGCACTGCGGGCAACCATCGCCAGACGCCGCTCGAGACTTTCCGCGGCAAGCGCTAAGACAAGGTCCTCCTTGCAGCCAAACCGTTGATACATCGTGCCTTTCGGGCAATCGCTCGCCTGGGCGACCCGGTCCATGGTCAAGCCGAAGTATCCGCGCTCGAGCAAGATGCGCCGCGCTTCGGTGAGAATCGTAGCCTCGCGCTGCTGAATCTCGATCTGTTTGGCGGAAAGCTGAATCACTTCGGCCCTTTTATTGTCGACTCACAGACGACGTTTATACGACGCTAAGAGCGGTCTATGTCGACGCAACGTCGACTCAATGCGAAAGTGTACGCCAGCTTGCCTGCGATGTCAAGAGGAGAGCCAGGAAGATTGAGGGCCTGCGTTCCGAACGAAAGAAACGAGGCGAGACGCCTCATCTACGATTTTCCTAAAAGAGGCAGTTCAAGGGGACTGACGCCGGCTTTTGCGAAGCAAAACATAGCAAAACACGGTGTCTCGCCGTGGTGGCATCGGCCAGCCTGACAGTACGGTACGCGCCTCAGCGGTCTGGCGCGGGCGGTATCGGGTCGATACCGCACCGTGCATCAGGATTTCAGCCCGTTTGAGAGCTTGGCGGCGTTCCGCGGTGCGCTGTTACAACATGCCCTCTTTGGACAGCCGCATGAGCTCTGCGGGATGGCGCGGTTCGCGAGGCTCGTAGCCGGGCAGGGGCTTGATCTGCGTGTGGTACGCATCGAGAAAGCTCGATACAAGCGGGTAGTAGTCGTCCTCGAGTTCGGCGGGCGGCACGATCCAGTTCTTCGCGCCGACAACGGCCGGCGGTGCATCAAGGTAATCAAACGCCATCTGCGTGATCTGCGCCGCCACCGTATGCAGGTAACTGCCGCGCTCGCAGGCGTCGCTCCCGAGTATGAGTTTTCCGGTCTTCTTCACCGAATTGTAGAGAATCTCGTAATCAAACGGGAC
>SLSB01000080.1 GCA_007130675.1 Candidatus Hydrogenedentota bacterium
GCGTGTGCAACGCCGCGGTCACCGTCGATTTGTGCACGCCCACACGCTTGGCGATCGCGTCCACGTGGGCGCCCGCATCGTTGGAAGACAACACATAGATTGCATCGAGGTAGTCTTCCTGAGCTGGTGTAAGCGGCTGTTGCGTTTCCATGTCCTGTCCGTATCCAATGCGCTCAGCAGAACGCCCCCAGAAAGTTTGACCGATCAAACAATAGCACGGCCGCCGCTGGTTGTCAATACTTTTTTGACCCCGGCTGCCACCGGGACCTCCCGCGAGGTGGTTTAAGGCGCGATAGACACGCTATACTGCGAGTTGTGGCGCATTGCCAGCGATGCCCGCCATCTCGATGGACGAACCGGTGTTTATTGCGCGAACAAGAGGGCGATTGGATTGGCCAAACGCGGACTGATGCAACTGGGCAGCCTGGGCATAGCCGTTGTGTGTCTCATCGCATTGATTCAGTTGTTTTCGAATGCTGCGTGGTTTCTATCGCCCGCGGGACGGGTGCACAGCGATGTGCACGCCGAACCACCCCCTCCGCGCGACCCCGTGGGCAATCACACGCTCGACGAGTGGCCCGCCGAACGCGGCCGCGAGTTCAGACAGGCGCCAACGCTGGACCACCTTGTCGAGTCAGGCGTGCTGCCCCCCGTCGAAGAACGGCTGCCCGAGAACCCGCTGGTCGTAGTCCCGCCACAGCAATACGGCCCGTACGGGGGCACATGGCGCCGTTTCGCAACGTCGGTGGGCGATGTGGGCGTCTTCGCGGCCCGATTGGCCTACGAGGGGCTGGTGCGATGGGATCCGATGGGGCGCGAGGTCTGGCCCAACTTGGCCACCCACTGGGATATCAGCAGCGACGCCCGCGAGTACACCTTCTACCTGCGCCGCGGCGTCAGATGGTCCGATGGTGAACCGTTCACCGCCGACGACCTCGTGTTCTGGTACGAAGACGTCGCGTTTTATGAGGAACTCTCGCCGGTGCCGCCGCCCGAGATGCTCATCGGGGGCGAGTATGGGCGCCTCGAGAAGCTCGATGATTACACCATCCGCATAACTTTCAATGAACCCAACGGCCTCTTTATGAAACACATGGCCTCGGGGTTCAGTGCCATGATGCTCTTGTTTCCAGCGCACTATTTCCGCCAATTTCACCCGCGGCACCGCCCGATAGAAGAAATCAGGGCCATCGCCGCGAGCGAGGGACTTGCGTCGTGGCAAGACGTATGGCGCAATCGCACGGTCTACGTCAGCAACCCCGAGATGCCACACCTCTGGGCCTGGGGGGTGAGAATTCCCTCGCCGGCCCAGCCAGTCGAGTTTGCGCGAAACCCCTATTACTGGAAGGTCGATCCCGAAGGCAACCAGCTTCCCTATATCGACGCGATGACCTTCGACATCTTCGACGCGGAACTCATCAACATGAAGGCCATCGAAGGCGCCATAGGCATGCAGATGCGCCACATCATGCTGCACAATTATCCGCTGTTCATGGCCAAACAGCGCACCGGCGGCTATCGTGTGCTCGATTGGATAAACGGCAGCGGCGGTACGATCAACGTGCCCCTCAATCTCAATCACAACGATCCCGTGCTGCGTGAGGTGTTTTCCGACGGTCGTTTCCGCAAGGCTTTGTCGCTGGCCATCAACCGCGACGAGATGAACATGGTCGGCTACTATGGCCTGGGCGCCCCCCGCCAATGCGCCCCGCCCAGATGGTCGCGTTATTACGATCCCGCCTATGAGCAGGCCTATGTCGAGTACGACCCCGAGACCGCAAACGCTCTGTTGGACGACATGGGCCTCACGGAACGCAACAACCGGGGGGTGCGTCTGCGCCCCGATGGCAGACCGTTCCAATTGTTTATCGATTTTCCGACCATGGTGGGAAATGCTCAGCTCATGGAGCTGGTAGCACAGTATTGGACAGACGTCGGGATCAAGACGGACGTGAAGCTCTTGGCACGTGAACTGTTTTACCAGCGCAAGGCCGGGCTGATGCAAGATGTTGCGGTGTGGTGGCCGGCCGACGAACAGGAACCGCTCATCGATCCGCGCTGGTTTATCCCTTTCTCGCTCGAATCGAACCACGCCATTGGCTACGCCCGCTGGTTCATGAGTTATGGCCGCAGCGGCATCGAACCCGAGGGACCCATCCGCGAAGCCATCGAGTTGTACCGCCAAATCGAGCGCACGCCCGACGAAGACCGCCAGGTGGAACTGTTCCAGAAAATCCTTGATTTGAACCGCGAGCATCTATGGGTCATCGGCACAATAGGTGATGTGCCAGCCCCCGTCATCGTGAAGGACACGTTTCGCAACGTGCCGGACGAGGCGATTTCCGGCTGGATATTCCGCACGCCTGGCAATACCGCGCCCGAGTGTTATGCAATCGAAGGAGAGAGATAGTTTATGGTCTGGCTCATCTTCAAGCGCCTGTTGTGGATGATCCCTACACTGCTCGTCATCTCGATTATCTCATTCATCATCATCCAATTGCCTCCCGGCGACTACTTGACATCGTATATCACCGCGCTGCAGATGCAGGGCGATCAAGTGTCTGAAGACCAGGTCGAGGCGCTGCGCGCGCAATTCGGCCTCGACAAACCCCTCATGCTGCAATACACCGACTGGCTCTGGGGCATCGTGCGGTACGGAAATTTGGGCATGAGTCTCGAACACAACAAGGCGGTTACCGAGATCATCGGCGAGCGGGTTGTTATGACCGTGCTTATCTCACTTGCCGCGCTATCGTTCACCTGGGCCGTGGCGTTGCCTATCGGGGTGTATTCCGCCGTGCGCAAATACTCGGCGGGCGATTATGTGTTTACCTTCCTGGGGTTTCTGGGCCTGTCGACGCCGGGGTTTCTGCTTGCCCTGATCTGTATGTACATCCAGTACGAGTTCTTCGGCATCAGTACCGGGGGACTGTTCTCGGAAGCGTACCGCGAAGCCCCGTGGTCAGTCGCAAGAGCGGCCGATTTCATCGCGCATGCGTGGGTGCCGGTGGTGGTCATCGGCGTGCAAGGCACCGCAGGGCTCATCCGCGTCATGCGTGGAAATCTGCTCGATGAGCTGGCAAAACTCTATGTGGTCGCTGCCCGTGCAAAAGGCGTGCATCCCATCCGGGTGTTGTGGAAATATCCCGTGCGCGTAGCCATAAACCCGCTCATCAGCACCATCGGGTGGCAATTACCCATGATCTTCTCGGGGGCGGTGATCGTGTCGGTGGTGATGGGCTTGCCAACCATCGGTCCGCTACTGTTGCAGGCGCTCATGATGCAAGACATGTATCTCGCCGGGTCGCTCGTGATGATTCTGGCCGTGCTGACGGTTATCGGCACGCTTATATCCGACCTTCTGCTCATGTGGGCCGACCCGCGTATTCGCTATGAACGAACGGGGCAATGATCAAGGATGTGAACGGCGGCTTTGGTGATGATGAA
>SLSB01000046.1 GCA_007130675.1 Candidatus Hydrogenedentota bacterium
CCGGGCGCGGAAGATGGCGAAAGAGGCGCCGAGGGTTTGGCTGAAGAAACCACATGGGCCCGAAGCTCCTCGATGGTGGGGATATGGAGGGGTTCGGGGTTTGTCATGGGCGGACCCTCGCGAGAAAGGGGTGAGGCCAGGTCGGGTGGCCCGCAAACTTGACAAAGACTTCCCCGGTCTGGAGTTCGCCGAGCATCTCGGTTTCGCGGCGGCTGAGGTCGAGCGTCTCGCGCACCACGCGCTTGGCTTGGGCGGAGGATTGCCCGAAAATAAAATGGTTGGATACAGCCGCCAACACCAGGGGGTCGATAAGATCTATGGACTGGGTTACAAACAGGAAACCTATTCCCAGGGATCGGGCCCTTAGGAGAATCTCCTGGTAGAACGTAATGCCGCCGCCCGCGCGCCGTTCAAGAAGCGTCTGGGCTTCTTCGATAACAATAAGGGTGTGCAGGCGGGGAGGCTCGATCAGTGGACCCGTCGAGCGTGCCCGGTAGACATAGTGGATGAGGTTGTTTATTAGGAACTCCAGCGATGCGACGGGCGACAAGCCTTTCGTCGAAATCCGCGCGCGGGTGCTGGTGAGTAGCGGTTCCATGCCCCTCGCGCAGTCGTACACCGAGGCCGTGGACCGCAGCCTCCCGTCCAATAGATTTACTGCGGACTCCCGGTACTGGTCCTCTTTGCTGCCGGGGCGGCATTTTCTGTGGACAAGATTGTCCCGAAGATCAAAGAGCGAGGGAAACTCGATGGTTTCCTCGGACGCCGCTACCCGGCGGGCTTCGGCAACCAGGGCATCGAGACGCCTCTGCACCAGATGAAGAGAGTGCATGAGATAGCCCCGGCCCAGCAAATCCAGAGCGCCAGACAGCCATAGCTCGAGCGGGAATCCCGGCGGCGGCACAATGGGGTTTAGACGCAGATAGAGCCACAGGATCGTGAGCCACATCCGCGGATCGGCACAGAACGAAGCAAAGCTGTCGTTTGGGTCGAAAACAAGGATGCGGACATGCGGACATGCTCGTATGAGGCAGGCCAGAAGCCTGCGGACGAACCAGGTCTTACCCGATCCCGGCAGGCCCGCAATCATGCCGTGAAGGGTGAGCTGGTCTTCGGGTATCCGCACGGACGTATCCGTGCCGCCCGGCGTGGGTGCAAAGGCGATTTCCAAGCCGCTTTGAAATGCCTCGGGCGGGGGAATACGGTCAGCCATGCGCGAGGCGGTTTCGCGCGCCGTTTCCAGATTGGCCAGCGCCCGCCGGGTACAGCAGTAGAGCGGCTCGTTCCAGACCTTGGCGAGGCGCTGGATGTTGCGGCAGACCGAATGCTCAGCGCTCAGCCCGAATGACTCTCTCGCTGTCCGCCACATGGCCATGAGTTCGCGCGTCCGGTCAGGGGCTTCTGGTTCCCGGCTGATCATCACCACCACTCCAGGAGTTTGCCGAGAAGGCTGCTCCGGCGGGCGGGGGCGCACACCGGCGAAGCCGCCTGAGGGGTATCAAAGAGACCCATACGCTCGGCCTGCTTGAACCCCGTCTGGGAGTACAGTCGGCCGTCCGGGCCGATTTTTGCGCATTTTGGACAGATAGGTAGCCGTGTCAGGTAGCACATACAGACACAGCTATCACACACATACACGCTGCGCCCCGTCTTTTTGCTGCAGGCGTCACAACGGGAGATGCGTTGGCCTGGTCGATACAAATGGCCACACGCTAAGACTTTGGCGTTCACGGAGTCCACCTGTTCAATGGCCCCGCCGAATGTTTCGAGGGTCTCGCGCGATTGTTCACATACGAATTCTTCTCCGGTCGACTCGTCACTTACCTTTTCGCTTAAAACCTCACGCGATAACCGACGGCCGAAAATGTCCTCTCCGTCATGCATGGCGGGCCTCCTGTTGTTGCGTCCTAATGAAGGACTTGTTTGATGGCGCAAACGCGCACCTGTCTCGTACATCAGCCCACCTCCAGGGCGGCTTTATATGCGCGTCTGCATTCATTGACCTAATTGATCGGCCTCCTGCGGTTCCGTGTGTGCTTCTGTGTTCGGCGCGGCCCGAACAGTTGACGACGTTCGGCCGAGAGTTCCTTTTCTGCATGCGCCCGCAGTCTGGACATGTGTTTGTCAACCGTACGCTCCGAGATCCCAAGGCTCAGGGCCGTCTGTTTGCGGGTCCTGCGCTCGCGGCTTCCGTGCCAATACCTGGCGCTACGCATTTCTTCGGCAAACGCTTCGGACAGACGCGTTAGGACCGCTTCCCGCAATTCGACATGCTCTTCCATGTCGTCGCCGTGGTCTTGGAATAATGAGTGCTGCGACAGCCCGCGGAGGACGTCGGGATCAAAACGCTGCGCTTCCTCCGCGGAGATCAGACCAATCTTGTGCGGCCTTGTGAGATCAAAGATGGCGTGGCGGGCAATGCAAGTGGCCAGCACTAAGGTGCAGGCTTCTTCCTTTGCCTTCGCGAGATGCTTCAACATTTTGAAGGCGGTTACCATAACGACGTCATTAAAGCCTTGCGCCCGAGGGTGCACCCTCGCGCACAGTGCTGCCGACTTGGCCAGGTCCATCAGAGACCGAGCCTTCTGATCGTTGAGGAGGGGCCGAAGCGCGTTCTCGTCATCCGGGCTGTCGTGCGGGCGAATGGGTTGATCTTCTTCCATGGGGCTTTCGCTCCTTTCTGTCGCGGGCACTGTCATTTGGGACTTCCGAGTCTCTCTCACCATTAGAAGAGCACAGCTAGAAAGAGCCCATGCGGGATAAGTCAGGCAAGAGCCCAAAAAAAGTAAGGCATTACTCACGAATCCCGATGTCGAACTTCATCGAAGAAGAAAACCTTGAGATATGGTGAACATTTGCCGGTGATGTGTTGAGGTAGGGCCCTTGTCGCAAAGAGCCTGGGATCAGGTCACATATGCCATGATCTTTCAGTTTGTTGCGTACGCTTCGAAAATAGTCGCCGTAGGCAGGGCTTACCGTTTCAAGTCGACCAGCATTACTTTCCAAGAAATGGCGATCTGCAAAAACCCCAAACACCTCGTCGAGCTCAATACGCTTCACGCGGACGTAATTGAGCAGCCATTCGTCGCTGCTGAATTCCACAAGTTTGATGTGCAATTCTACAAGACGCTTGGACTTGATGACTGTAGCCAGCATGCACAAGAAACCGTTGACCGCAAGATCAAGAATCGCGTTAAGCGAGCCGTCCGCGCTGCTGACGATCAACTGGCCAATATAGGTCTTGGGGCCGACTTCCCCTCGAACCGGATGCTCCATTAAGGTCACGCTGTGACGGGTTGTGAAGAGGCCCGCGAAGCGCTTTCGGCGAACTTCCTCGTTCTTTTTTTGATCATCCATGGCTTTAACCCTCCCGAGGATTCTGGTTCACTGTCGCGAAAACTGGCTATGCGGGATGGTGGGAAGTTCAGGTCGCGGAGG
>SLSB01000402.1 GCA_007130675.1 Candidatus Hydrogenedentota bacterium
TAATGCCGCTGTGCACAAAGGTGCTGTCGCCAATGACCGAAACGACGCGTTTGGCATCTTCCGGAGGCAGCGTATGGCGCAGACCGAGTCCAACGCCGATACTTGCGCCCATGCATACGCATGAATCCATGGCTTCGAACGGCGGCAGCACGCCGAGCGTGTAGCAGCCGATATCCCCGGTAACAATGCAGTTCTGCCGAGCCAGCGTGGCGAACACCGTGCGGTGCGGGCAGCCCTGGCAAAGCTGCGGCGGTTTGCCTTTCGGCGGGGCGGGTTCGGGCGCCGGAGTCTGCGCGACAATCCCCCGCACCAATTCGACGCTCAGCTCCCCGAAGCGGTAGCCTTCGTCTTTCCCCTCGACAGCGATCCCCTGGGCATGCAGATTCTCGACCAGATACGGGTCGCCTTCCTCGACAACCAGGCAGCGGTCTACGCTTGCGGCAAACTTCCGCAGCAGCCCGAACGGCAGCGGGTAGGATGTGGTGAGTTTGAGAAACGATGCGTCCGGAGCAGCTTCACGGGCATGCATGTACGATACCCCCGAAGCGATGATGCCCAGTTCGCCGCTGCCCTCGATGACAAAATTGAGCGGCGAACTCTCATTCTCCTGCTGAATCTGGGCCAGTTTGGCGCGCAGCCGCCGGTGGGCAGGCCGGGCGTATCCCGGAATCATCACACGGCCCTTAATATCCCGTTCGTATGGTTTGGGCTCGGTAATCGTGACCGGGTCAGTGCGCCGCAATACCGTTTGCGAATGGCAGGTGCGCGTCGTCATGCGCAACAAAACCGGAACTTGGTGCTTATGGGAAAGCAGGAACGCTTCACGGGTCAGATCGTAGGCTTCCTGCGAATCCGACGGTTCAAGCATGGGAACGCCTGCCGCAACGGCGTAATGGCGGTTGTCCTGCTCGTTCTGGCTGCTGTGCATGCCCGGGTCGTCGGCCGAAATGATCACCAGCGCTCCCGAGACACCCGTATAGGCCGCGGTAAAAAGCGGATCCGCCGCCACGTTCACCCCCACATGCTTCATCGTTACCAGCGCGGCAGCGCCGCTGTAGGCCGCGCCGATGCCCACCTCCAGGGCCACTTTTTCGTTTGGCGCCCACTGGGCTTTACCGCCCCATTCAGAGAAATTCTCCAGGATTTCCGTGGAAGGCGTCCCAGGATATCCGATACCCAGATGCACGCCGCAATCAAGGGCGGCCTGGGCGACAGCGGCATTGCCGCTCAGGAGCAAACGCTCCGCAGCATTCGGCATGGTCTCATATCTCCTATGGTTTCAGGTGACACGGCTACATGAGCCGAAAAACACGCCGGAATCGTATAGCGGTCTGGAAAGCCAGTCTCTCAGGGAGTTGCAGAAGGCCATGTTCTGCCCATACGCTTCCGCCGGGCCAAAAGCCTAGCAAATGCTCCGCGCCGAATCAATTTTCTGGCACGCTTCATGCTCTCGTCGCGAAGCAACCAGAAAGAACCTGGCGCGGCGCTGGCCGGAAAAAATCCCGGCTTGGCTTACCACGGATTTCAACGATGGCACTGATGAGACAAGGTCAGGCGACGTGTCGAAGTTGGCACGGCAGTGGTAAGTTGAAGTACTTCCGAAGTCCCGTCCGGGGCGTTAGACATTAGCCCAGGACAAGGCACGCGGTCACGCGTGACGCAGTCCTGGGTTTGTGTTGCTCCTTTCCTCAAGTCCCGAAGGGACGGCAGAAACAAAGCGGCTGTTTGTTCACCCAGCCCAAAAGCATCCCCCCGTGGCTTGCCCTAATCAACGGATAGAAACGCAAAACATCACCATGCACAAACACACACAGGTGGCTGCATACGGCCGCACCTGCGCCTCAGGAAACCGAATCCTCAGACCCGCCACACCTCGAGAATGCGCTTGCCTCTAAAGGTTTCGGGCCATTTCGGGCCTTCATACACGTCACCCGACGGACAACGCGTGGTGATAGAACTATTCGGCGCGGTATCCACATGCAGAAACACCGAGTGGGCGTCTTTCCGAAAGAAATGCTCATATTCGTTGTGAAATTCGGACACCCATCCCGAAGCCTCGAACAATGCCCGGGCGCGCTCGAGCACATCCGCAAGACCCCACTCGCGAAACAACAGCCAATAACGGACATGCTCGTTGCGCAAATGTTCCGGCACGTCCTCGAGCTCGTCGCCAATTTCACTCAAATCGATCATAAGGGCTCATCGCGTGCCCGAGCTGCCGCGGCGGCACCCGGAAACCCGCTTTTCTCCCCATGCGCACCCTGCTGCGCCTCCACGCCAACTCTACCACCTGCCCGCAAAACGGATCAAAGAAGGAAGCCGTTCTTCCGGCCGCCGAACAGTCCCGAACTGGATGGAAAACCCAACACGCCGTCCGAACATGTACCGCGCTTGCGCCCGGCATTTCGGGGGATTGGTGAACTCTTCCAAATCTGGTATGCAGGATAATGGCGGGCAGGCTACGTCGCCATCGCAAGGAGGGTGCCCAGCATGCGGTCGGTGACCGTAATCACGCGGGCTGAGCCTTCGAAGGCGCGCTGGTATTGGATGAGAAGCGTAACTTCTTCATCCAACGAAACGCCAGAGACTTCCTGGCGGCGGCGGTGAAAATCATCCACAAAACTCTGCTGGACGTCCAGCCGCTCCCGATTCGCGCGGCTTTGCACCCCGAGACGCGCAATGGTGGCTTCATAGAAACCGCCGAGCGTCGAAGCGCCGTCGTCCAGTAGCCGCACGTTGCGGACCGCCGCCATACCGAGCGCGGCGGTGTTGTCGCCGGTCTCGAAAGGATCCAGGCTGTATCCCGACGAGATAAGATTCGGGTTGGCCTCGATCGCCGGGTTCACACGAATGGACGCCGCGTCGTGACCGGTGAATAAGCCGTTGATGCCGAGAGCCACAAGCGCTCCGGTGCTGTCATTGGCAAAGCCAAACGTGAAGTCGCCACTCGTGCCGAACTCGAGGCGGTTGTCCACCACCGAAGCCGAAAAGTTCCCGACAGCATTGAGGTCCGCGGCCAGATCATCAAGGGTGGTGCCCGCCGTGATGGTGATCGTCGTCGTCGTGGGCACGCCCGCGGCGTCATACACCACGACGTCAAAGGTCCCCGGCACAATCTCGAAGGGAAGTGCTCCGCCCGCCAGTGGGGCCGCGGAGTCTGCTGCAAGATTGGTGCTCGATAGGGTGCCCGACAGGTTCTGCAGACCGTTGGCTTGCGAGTGAATGCTGTTGATAGCCCCGATGAGGGTGTGCGCGATGGTGTCGAGGCGTTCCGCATACTCGGGAAGAATGACATCGCGCACGTTCAGCGCCGCGAACAACTCCCCATCGCGCACATCCACGGGAATACCGGTGCCCACAAACCGAACATCGAGAAGATCTTGGCGGACAGGATCGAGCCCGGGGTTGCGCACGGCCTCAATCTCGCTCCA
>SLSB01000581.1 GCA_007130675.1 Candidatus Hydrogenedentota bacterium
CGGTAAAACTGCAAAGGGGAGTGCTATGTCCGGGAAACAATCTGGGCGCAAGAAGCCTGGCAAGGTCAAGACAACTATCCAACCCATTACAACCGAGAAAGAGTTGGACGAGTTACTGTCGGAGCCCACTCCGGGACTGGTCGAGTTCATGAAGAACCTCGAGGGCGACATTCTGATTCTGGGCACCGGCGGCAAAGTGGGCCACACCATGGCGCGCATGGCGGTGCGCGCCGTCGAGGCCTCGGGCGTCAGCCGCAAGATTATCGGGGTGGATACGTTCCCCTCGGACGGCGTGCGGAAGGCGCTCGACAAACTGGGCGTCGAGACCCACAAGGCAGACCTCATGAAGCCTGGCGCGCTTGACGCCTTGCCGGACGCGGAAAATGTCCTGTATATGGTCGGGTTCAAGTTCGGTTCGACGGGCGCGGAATGGAACACTTGGGCTATCAACGTCTATCTCACCGGTCTTTGCGCCCAGCGCTACAAGAAGTCGCGCATCGTGAGCTTTTCGTCGGGTAACATCTATCCGTTTCTCCCGGTGGCCAGTGGCGGCGCGACGGAAGAGACCCCCGTCGAGCCTGTGGGCGAATATGCGATGACCACTCTCGGGCGCGAGCGCATGTTTGATTATGTGGCAAACCACGAAGGCACGAAGGTGCTGCAATTCCGGCTCAATTACGCCGCCGAGTTGCGTTATGGCATTGTGCATGACGTCGCCACGAAGGTCTGGAACGGCGCGCCGCTCGACGTCTCGATGGGTCACGTCAATGTAGTGTGGCAGGGGTATGTGTGCAACGTCGCCCTCCAATGTTTCGGACTGGCGGCGTCTCCGTCGAGCATCTTGAACATTGCCGGACCCGAGACGGTTTCGGTGCGGTGGATGGCCGAGCGCCTGGGCTCGATTATGGGCAAAAAACCGAACGTCGTTGGCGAGGAATCGCCCAATGCCCTGTTGAACAACTCGGCGTCGTGCCATAAGCTGTTTGGGTATCCGCAAGTCAGTATCGAAACCATGATCGAGTGGGTAGCACACTGGGTCGCCAGTGGCGGCGCGAGTTTGGGCAAACCCACACACTACGAAACACGCGACGGGAAGTTCTAGCATGGCCAATCCAATGCCTTCCGACACAGTTCTTGATTTGCTTCACGCGGGGGTTGTCATACCGGCGCATCCACTGGCTTTGACCGCGGAGGGCGCCTTTGATGAGCAACACCAGCGAGCCTTGACCCGCTATTATTGCGCTGCGGGCGCGGGCGGCCTGGCGGTGGGTGTTCATACGACCCAGTTCGAGATCCGGAAGCCCGAGCACGGCTTGTTCAAGCCCGTGCTCGAACTGGCCAAGGAAACCGCGGACGCCTGCGCCGAATCGCTCGACCGGCCGATTGTGCTCGTGGGCGGCATCTGTGGAAAAACCCCACAGGCGCTCGATGAAGCCGCATTTCTCAAGGAAACCGGCTACGATATCGGGCTGCTCAGTCTCGCGGCACTCAAAGAAGAGACCGTCGATGAGCTTATCGCGCACTGTAAGGCCGTGGCCGAAGCCATGCCGATCATGGGCTTCTATTTGCAGCCCGCGGTCGGCGGGCGGCTGTTATCGGTAGACTTCTGGCGCCGTTTCGCCGAGATTGAAAACGTGGTGGCCATCAAGATCGCGCCGTTCAACCGCTATCAAACCCTCGATGTGATCCGGGGCGTCGCTGAAGCGGGCCGCGCCGAAGACATCGCCCTCTACACCGGCAATGATGACAACATCATCGTCGACTTACTCACGCCCTATTACATCCGGGTGGGCGACGAGACGATCGAGCTGCGTATTGTGGGCGGGCTCCTGGGGCATTGGGCGTGCTGGACCCGTGCCGCCGTGGAACAGCTCGATGAATGCCAGTCCATCGGTGAAATGTCTCCGGACATTGTCGAAGACGCGCTCGCGCTGGCGGTTGATGTTACCGACTGCAATGCGGCGTTTTTTGATGTGGCGAACGCGTTTGCGGGCTGCATCCCGGGCATCCACGAGGTGCTGGTCCGCCAGGGCCTCATGACCTCGACCCGGTGCCTGAATCCCGATGAGGTGCTTTCGCCGGGCCAGCGCGAAGAGATCGACCGCGTCTACCAGGCCTATCCGTATCTCAATGACGACACCTTTGTCGAGGAACATCTCGACGAGTGGCTGGCCTAATCCGTCAGCCAACGCGGTATTCGCCGGGAGCGGCAGCCCATGCGATTTGGATTTGTCACCGACGAGCTGAGCCAGGAACCGCGCGAGGCTATCGAGACCGCGCTGGAGTGGGGCGTCCGCGACTTCGAACTGCGGTTCGTGCGTGGCGTCCGTTTTCCGCGCCACACCGGCGACACCATCGAAGAGCTGTGCCGCCTCCGCGACGAGTACGCGATTCGCTACACCGCCATCTCACCGGGATTCTTCAAATGTTCGCTGCAGGACGAGGCCGCGCTGCGCGAAGCAACGGGCGAATACCTCGACCGCAGCATCGCCTTTATGCTCGAGTGCCACGTCCCGCTAATGATCTGCTTCAGTTTTGACGCGGATTCCGGCAGCGATGCCGACGCTGTGGCGTGGCTCCAGCGTCTGGCGGACCGTCTCGCCGAGCATGGTCTCGCGGCGGCCATCGAGAACGAGCGCGAACACCTGTGCTCGGATCCCGAACGCATCGTCGAAATACTGCACCAGGCCGACCGCCCCAACCTCGGGGCGAATTGGGACCTCGGCAACCTCAAAAACGCCGCTCCGGAAGGATTCCCCGAAGGCTACGATCGCGTCAAACCGCTGATACGCAATGTGCATGCGAAGGATGTGGCCATTCTCGACGGAGAAGCCACCGAATGGCGGCCTATTGGCGAGGGGGTATGCGATTGGCGCGGCCAGATGCAGGCTCTCGCACGCGACCGCATCGTCGAGCACGTGACGATCGAAAACCATTGCGGACCGCTCATCGAGGTGGGCCGCCGCAATCTTGATGCCCTTATCCAATTCGTAAACGAAAGGCCCGAGGCGGTCACGGGCCCGGTCACGGCGAGCCCGCATCTCTCCGGTTCGCTCGGTCTAGTAGTACAACCCGAAAAGCGGTCCGAAGATGATTAGAAAAATGTACACGGGCCACAATAGGATCCGCACGACATTGCCGACAAAGAACCCCGTCATTTCCATAATGAACCCCTCCTTTTTGTCGCAACAGAATCATAGCAGATGCTCCGCGCCTCAGGCTACATTTGCTTTGACAATCCATCCGCTGCGTCGGAATCAAACAGCATAGTGCGTGACGGCTTCCTCAAGGACCTGGTCGCGGAAGTACCGGCTCGGATCGCTGGGGTGCCCATGTCCGTCTTGCGGCCAAGGATTTGGGACAATGCACGCCCCATGCCGCTCACCGCGATAAGTCCGGGGATATGCTCCGGATGGAACCCTACCAGCACA
>SLSB01000333.1 GCA_007130675.1 Candidatus Hydrogenedentota bacterium
CGGAGCGGTCGCGAGTCCGGCAGGGCCCGAAACTCGTGCCGCAGTGGGGGCTGGCGATTCGGGTTCTCCCAAATCCGCACGTAAGGACGCTTGATTTGCCGACCCGATTCATTTCGCGTTGATTCTTCAGTATGACAAGCGCTTGATTCTGGAGCGTCTTGGCCCAAGCGGTTCTGGTATGTTGCCGCGCCTTCGGCGCTCCGGAAGTGAAAGAAGAGGGGTTTCACCCGAAAAGAGTCCTTCTTTACGTGCGGATCGGCTTTTCTCTCCAGCGCTTGCGCGGATACCGTCTTTGTTCTATACTTCTATCTCAGGGGAAGGAGGGGATATCATGCAGCGTCCAGTGGTGGTGACGGTCTTCGGGATTTTGAACATTGTTTTCGGCGTCATCGGGGTAGTGTGCACGCCCTTCGGGCTCCTGATGGGATGGTTATCGCAAACCATGCTCGAGGGGATGCCGGAAGCGCAGGGCATGCAGAACCCTTTCCAGGAGATGATGAGCGATCCCGGTTTTATGGCGTACACGTACATCAGCACCGCCTTGGGCATGGCCGCGTCGGCCGCGCTTCTGGCCGCGGGCATCGGTCTGCTCAAGCTACGCCCCTGGGCGCGGTACATCTCGATTGGCTACGGCGTGTATTCCTGGGTCAGCGTTATCGGTGGCGGGATTCTCACTTATTACCTGGTGTACGTGCCGATGATCGAACGAATGGCGCAGGAAAACGGCTTTGAACAAGGTCCCTTGATAGGCGGTATGATCGGCGGCATGTTCGGCGGAATTTGTTTCGGGCTCGTCTATCCGACCGTCTTGCTGGTCTTCATGCTGTTGCCGGACGTCAAGGCCGCCTTCCAACCCGGGTGGGACACGCCGCCTCCGGTCCCTCCCGAGCCGGGGTACTGAGGGGAAAGGTTCGGAAGCACTATTCTTCCCAGAACCAGGGATTTTCCTGATACCACGCGATGGTCTTCTGGAGTGCCTCCGCGAGGGGCGTGCGGGCCGTGAGCTCGAGAGATGTGGCAAGCGAAGTGTCCGGCCAGGCATCGAGCGGTTCACCGGGACGCTTCGGGCATGCACCAACACGCAGGAGGTCGCGCGCGTTCAGGGCATCCGCGATTATGTGCGCGACATCCAGGATGGCCATGGGCGGGCACGCCGGGGCGTTGAGAAGTGTTGGAAACGGTGTGCTATGTGCTATGCGCAGGGCTGTCTCCAGGAGCAGTTCCGCAGCGTCTTCGACGTACACAAAGGCTCTGCGTTGATCGCCGGCCGTCATGGGGACGGCCTCTTTTCGCAGCGCTTTTCCGATAAGTTCCGGCACGAACATCAACGGCGGCTGGCCGGGGCCGAAGACAATCGGCAAGCGCAACACGCAGGCACGCAGCTTCTTTTTGCCGGCCACTTCGAGCACGCTCTTTGTGGCGGCCAGCTTGCCTGCGCCATATGTGTTGACGGGTTCGCATGGGCGGTCCTCGGTCCACGGCATGGGGGCCTTGCCATACTCCATCTGCGAGCCTGGCATCACAAGAATTGGGCGCTGAGTCTCGGGAAGCGCCATCAGGGCATCGAGCAACGATGCCGTGAGTACCGCGTTGGACTCGCGAGCGGGAGACAATGGGGGCGCATCGGTCTTCCTCTCGATGGACCCTGCGCAGTGAACAATCATGAAAGGACGAACTTCGCGCAGGAGACGGGCGGTCGTCTCTGTATCGAGCAGGTCCAGGGTCTCGATCGTTATGGGCGGACACCCCAACGACTCGCGAACGCGGTCGGCCCTGTCGGATTGCCCCATGACATCCACACCGATAATCCGAGCGCCTGCGCGGATACCTGCGGCGGCCGTGTGAATTCCGATGAAACCTTGAACCCCTGTCACCAAGATGGTGTCATTTTCCAGAGAGAATCTTGGCGGTTGAGACATGCGATGTCCCATCTAAGCGTGCGCGGCCCAAGGCAAACCCTTGGCCGATGCCTTCCTCGTATATTGTGTTACTTGCTCACGTGACTTTTCACGCATCTTGCTTGTGTCAAAACTGCATTGGTAAGCGAGTTTGTACCATGACACGGTCTCGGTGATGGTGGTTTGAAAATCCCAGACCGGCTGCCAGTTTAAGAAATGCCATGCCTTGTCGATGGCGAGTTTCAGAAACCGGGCTTCATGCACGGCTTCGGTGTCGAGGCTGTGAGTCCAGGTTCCCTGGCCCCACGCTGCCACGACGGCGTCGCAAAGCTCGGCCACGGTGCGTTCTGACTCGCGGCCGGGGCCAAAATTCCACGCCGAGCAAATGTCGGGCGTTTCATTGTCTGCCATGAGTGCCGCACCAATCTGAAGATACCCCGACAAGGGTTCGAGCACATGTTGCCACGGGCGTACCGACAGTGGATTGCGCACCGGAATGGCTTCGCCGTTCACTAATGCGTGAATGGCGTCCACCATAATGCGGTCGGGCGACCAGTCGCCTCCGCCGATGACGTTTCCGGCCCGGCAACTGGCCAGACGTACGGCTGGAGCGTCTTTGGCATTGGTGTGGAACGAGCGCCTCCACGAAGCGACGAGCAATTCGGCCATGCCTTTGCTCGAGCTGTAGATATCGTGTCCGCCCATGGGCTCGTCTTCGCGGTATGCGGCATATGTCTCGCGGTTTTCGTAGCATTTGTCCGATGTGATGACCACGACGCCGCAGGGGCGCTCGGGTCCGTAACCCGCATGGTCAATTGCGTTCAACACATGAGCGGTTCCCATGACGTTGGTGTCGATTGTTTCGAGCGGGGTTTCATAAGAGAGACGCACCAGCGGTTGCGCGGCCAAGTGAAACACCAGGTCGGGCCGGATGTTCGCTATATGCTTCGCAAGGGGCTGTGGCTCGCGGATATCCAGGATGCAGTGGTTCAGGCGCTCATCGAGGCGCAGAATGGTGAACAAAGCCGGGTCTGTGTTGGGTTCGAGGGCGACGCCGTAGATTTCCGCGCCCAGGATATCGAGCCAGCTCGCCAACCAACTCCCCTTGAATCCCGTGTGCCCGGTGATAAGCACCTTCTTGTTTCGATAGAAATCGCCAAACGGCATGGTCAGTTCTCCTCACCATCTGCTTTCGTGCGCAAGACGCGTCGGCCGGATTTCAAGTATTCGCGGCCCAAGGCGCTTCCCCGCGCTCCCACAGGTTGTTGAGCAGGGTGTATTCACGGAAGGTGTCCATGGGCATCCAGAACCCGTCATGATGGTATGTCATCATTTGTCCGTCACGTGCAAGGCGCTGGAGCGGCTCGCGCTCGAATGTGCAGGATTCGTCATCCGTCACGTAGTCGAATACGCCGGGTTCGCACACGAAAAAGCCGCCATTGATGTATCCGCCTGCCGCTTGGGGTTTCTCCTGAAACGACGTCACCTGATTGTCTTTGACCACTAGCTCGCCGAACCGCGCGGGGGGGC
>SLSB01000440.1 GCA_007130675.1 Candidatus Hydrogenedentota bacterium
TCACCGCCGACACCGTCTTCTTGCTGTTCCGGCTCTGGCTTTGCGGCGTGACTGCGTATCTCTGCGCGCGGGGACTCGGCCTGCGCGCTGGACCGGCGCGCTTCTTCTCGTTTGCCTACATGATGAGCGGCATGTGTATCAACTGGTTTTACTGGCCCTTGCCCGAAGTGATGGCCCTGTTACCGGTTGTACTCCTTGGAGCGGAGTATCTTGTTGCAGGCCGGAACAGGAAGGGATTCGCCACATTAACCATCGGCGCGACCCTGCTCCTGTTCACCGGCCATCCCGAGTCGGCATTTACTGCTTGTTTGGGCGTCGGCGCCTACTTTTTCCTCAGGGTAGCGCTGGAAATGCGCCGAGACAAGTGCGCCTGGCGCTCTGTCGGGTTGGCCGCGGGCGCCTGGGCGCTTGCACTGCTCGTATGCGCGCCGCAGATCCTGCCGTTTTTTGAATACGTCCGCAACAGTACCATCGACGTGCTTGCCTTCGAGCACACGATATCCAAATACTCAGGACTGCCGCTCACCACGCTCGTTTGCTTGCTCGTGCCTCGCTTTTTCGGCATGTCCGCGGACGGGAACTTCTGGTTGGACGCAGCGGACAACTCGAACACCACCGCATTTCTGTACATCGGGGCCGTGACTTGGGCCGGACTGGCGCTACTCCTGGCCCGGGGCAGGTATTCGGCCCGGATGCGCGCGCAGATCGTAGCGTTGACCGTGCCCTGTGTCGCCGGGCTTTTCTTAGCCCTGCGTACGCAGCCGATTGCCGCGCTCGACGCGGTCCCCGTCTGGAAGCACTGGTACGCTGCCTTCGCCCTGTTTGGATTGCCGCTGCTTGGCGCGTTTGGCATCGAGCACTGGACCGCGTCCAAGCGTCCGCTGCGCGATATCGCCGTGCCGATGGCCGTTTTGACCATACCGTTCTTACTGGCGATCGCGCTGTTTGTCTTCCACCGGCGGGTGCTGGCCATGCAGGGCTTGAGCAGCTATGTGGTGCGTCAGATTTTGTATGCGGCGGTCTTTGCCGGTTTGGGCATAGCCGTTGCGGCCGTGGCGTGCATCCGCGGCGTGCCCGCCAAGGTGGCCACCTCGCTGCTGGTACTCGTGTTGGCCGCGGATCTCTTGTTTGCCTCGCGCGACCTTCTGCCGACCTCCCCCAGAGAGCACCTGTTTCCAGATACACACCTCACGACGGAGCTTCAAGCCAAGACGCGTCCCGTGCGCGTGAGCGTATTGACCGCCGGTATCGACTCGGGGTTGATGCAGCCTTACCGCATCGAGCAATTGCACGGATACGACCCCCTCTATCCCCGGCGTATCATCGAGTTTATGACCGCGACCTACCCCAGCGCCTGGGAACAGGCCGAGCGGTTGTTTTCGCTCGAGTATTATCTCTTTCCGCATGGACCGGCAGGTGAAGACGCCCCCTCGGCAGAAATGGAGTTCATTACCACCGCCGACGGCATCGACATTTTCCGAAATCCCCGCGCTCTGCCGCGTGCTTTTCTCGTCAGCACCCTCGAAACTGTGGCCGATTCAGAAGCCCTGTTTCAGCGCATGCATGAAGAGGATTTCGACCCCACTCGCGTGGCCCTCACCGATGCTCCGATCGACCCGTTCACATCGGACACCCCTACGGACATCCCCGGAGCCGTAACCATCGAGCAATGGTCGCCCAACCGCGTTGCCGTTCAGGTCGGCGCGCCCGCGCGTTCCGTACTCGTGCTGACCGACGCCTACTATCCCGGATGGAAAGCATATGCCGGCGGCGAAGCGATCCCCGTTTTCCCCGTCTACCACAACTTTCGCGGGGTTATCGTCGAACCGGGAATCTCGCGCATCGAATTCCGCTTCCAATCCGCCTCATTCCGCGCAGGATTGTGGATGGCGTGCCCGGCTTTGGTATTGATGGCGTTCTGGGCGGTTAAGACCCTTATGTGCCGGTCGTCTCGGAAGCCTTGCGAGCCTTGATGACCATGATCGAGCGCAGTACGTACCCGTTGGGCGAGGATCTCGTATCCGCGCGACTCGAGAGCAGAAGAGAGCGTCGCAAGCGTGTAGCGCGTGACGTGCTCATGGGCGTACGCGCCGGGGGCTACTTTGCCG
The DNA here is from genome assembly GCA_007130675.1 of Candidatus Hydrogenedentota bacterium. Classification (GTDB taxonomy): domain Bacteria; phylum Hydrogenedentota; class Hydrogenedentia; order Hydrogenedentales; family SLHB01; genus UBA2224. Next base: position 2,109 of record SLSB01000440.1, read on the forward strand.
TAGACCCACTCAAAAAATCGCCAAGAACGGCTGCCATAATCGGGTGTGCCGATGACCAGAACTCCGCCCGGCTCGAGCACACGTGTCAATTCATCGAGAAAACGCCCGTTTTCGTCCGAGATGTGCTCAATGACTTCCGAAGAGACAACACATTCAAATGATGCGTCAGGAAAAGGCAGATGCAGACCGTCCGCGGCAGCCAGCAGCGGGTTGATGGACCGCATGTAGCGCAGCTTCTCCGGGCGAAGGTCTACGCCGTATCCCCCGGAAAGATCCGCAATGAAACGCCCGCTGCCGCACCCTACATCCAACGTGCGCGCTTCCGGTTCGGTGAAGTTCATCAGCAGACGGTAACGCCGCCGCTGCCAGTAGCGCTGCAATGGTATGCGACTGTTGAACGCCCGAAGGTCGTAATCCGCGCATTCGACCGAGTTGCGCATGCGCCATAAGGTTCGCAGATGTGCCAGGCACTCGAGGCCGAGCCGGAGCCCATGAGCTTGGGCGCGTCGATAACTACGCAACTTGTAGTGAAACGGAATCTCTTTGACGCTGATCCCGTTGCCGGCGAATTTCAGCAGCGTTTCGAGAAGAAACGCCAGCGAAGCCGACTGAAAGCTCAGACGTTTGAACACCTCGCGCCGATACAAGCGAAAACCGGACGACAAGTCCCTTAACGGGGTCGATAACACCGTCGCCCAAAACAGGTTTACGGCCCGGCTCAGCGCATGCCGGAGCATCGGCTGCTCGACATGAGAAAGCGGCACATACCGCGACGCAATCACCACATCCGCGTCCGTGCGGGCCAGCCACAACTTACGCACCGCATCCATGGGATACGCTGCATCGGGGTCTATCGTGAGGATGTACTCGCCGTGCGAGCTCTCGACCGCTGCAAGCACCAGGGTGCCGTACCCTGACGAATTGGCATTCACGAAGACCGCTTCTTCTTCCTCGGCGATCCGCCGGACGTCGTCGAGATCTTTCTCCGCAACGACGAGAATCTCGGAACTTGCGGGAAACTGCGCGAGCCCAGCCCGCAGCGCACGAAGAACGCGTCGAAGATTGTCCGTATTTGCCAGCACGGGCAAAACGACCGAAATCTCGCAATGGCTCGCTTGCTTAGCCGGCATAGAAGCCACCTCTCCTCAAACTCCTTCCTTCCACACAATAGCTGCGGCAATCCGCCCTTGGAAATGCTGCAGCGTATCAGAATACCTTTTGTAAGACAATGATAAACCCAATTAGCGAAGTGGTTAATTTGAATGACTTCATACTATTCGGTGATTTCGCGCAACACTGCGTCA
>SLSB01000162.1 GCA_007130675.1 Candidatus Hydrogenedentota bacterium
CGAGCCGCTCCCTCGAGGTCAGGTCCAGTCGCTCTGCACCACCACGCGCGCCTTCTCGTAGATGACCGCGAAATCGGTCACTACCGTCAGGTACGTGCGGTCCCACTGCTGGTTGATGAGCTTGTCGCTCTCGACCAGCAGATCCTGTTCGGTGAGCTTCTCGACCGCGTAGCCCGAATCAAGAATGGTCAGCTTGTTGGCGGGCTGGTCCGCCATCGGCACGAGCCGCGCGCCCAGCGGCGTGGGCAGGTTGCCGGTCTTCGCGAAATCGAAGTGCGCCGCGTCTTTGAACGCATCCAGCTCGAGGATGGTCTTGCACAACGCGGCATTCGCCAGCATGTGGGTGGGCGTGAAATAGTGCCCGAGCGTCAGGGTCATGAACCCGTTGACCAGATCGCCATACGCCCACGTGCCCGCCTCGGCCGTATCGAGCACCACGGGCGCCGTGCTGCCCGACCCGTCGCCTTCGGCGAGGATTTGCGCGAGCCGCGCATCGAGATGACGCCCCAGGCGCTCGCCGATCCGCTCGAGATGCACCCGCAGCATGTCCACCGACATGCGCCGGATCACCTCGTACGACGCCACCACGCCGCGGCCTTTCTTGTCGAGCTTGACCACCCGTTTGCCGTATTCGATCGATGACTCGGGAATGGCCGCTCCCTCGGCGACCGTGCGCAGCTCTTCCTCGCTCTCGTTCTCGGCCACATAGGGCACGTCGCAGGCCGTGCTCGTGATGTGCTCGTCGCGAATGATCAGTTCTGGGTACACCGGTTTGCGCGTCATGCCGCGAAGCACCGCGTCGCGCACCATGTCCGGAAACAGCCATTTCGCATTGGGATCCGATTGAAAGAACCGATCAACCGTGATCCGATCGAGGTCAATGCCGAACTCCTGGGCGCAATAGTCGCGCACATTCGTGCCGAGCGCCCGGAAATACTGGCTGTGGCTCAGCCCGAGGCTTCCAAGGGTCTCATAAAGTCCCGCCCCGCGGACCTGCCGCAGCGCCTCGGGTTCCTGGCTCAGAAACGCCACACGTTCCGTCACCATATCGTCGCGATATGCCATCGGTTGTTCCTCCTTACCGCAATACGTGGACCACGCCGGCCGCCGCGTCCACTTTGAGGTTGATACCCGTCCCGTTGCCCGAGGCGGGGGCTTTCACTTTGCCGTTGGTCGCGGCGGCCACCACGCCCGCCACGCCATTGACCGTCGGCGCGCCGCCTTCGTAGGCAAACGCGCACACGCCCCGCACTTTCACGGGCACGGGCGCGCTGTTCTCCGACACGCCCGCCAGGGCCTCGCCGAACACCGGGTCTTCCGCGTCGGTGTCGTTCGAGACGGTGTACGGACCCGTCAGCTTGACCGCATCGCCTTTCGCAATGCTCACGGTCCCCGAGGCCGGGGTGCTGCACGTGATGATCAGTTCGGTCACCACGCCGCCAATATCGCCAAAAGCCATCATTCATTCTCCTGGGTTGCGGCCGCGCGCCGACATGTTGAAAAAGCGTCCGGCGCGGGCCTGCTGCCGTTGTGATTGGGCGGCGCCCCCAAAGCACACACCCGGGGGGCGCCGCGGTGCGGACAGCGCTCAGCCGTCGCGCACAATGCCCATCGCGCGGTCCGTCCAGCTCCCGTTTTCGCTCTCGGGCAGCGCTTCCGGGTACGACGTGGGCGATGGGGGAAACTTGTGATCGAACCGAATCTCATAAGCCCGCAGGTGCGCGTTCAGTTCGTCGAGCGTGAGCGTGTCGAACGTACGCCGCCAGACAGATGCGTCAAACGCGTCGCCGTCCAGCTCGCGCGCAAGCCCGCAAAACCGCTCGATGGCCCGTTGCCGCGCGGTAATGCCGTCGCGAACCAGGCTTGCCAGGGTTTCCGGACCCGCGCCCTCCTCGCGCAGGATGTCATGCACCTCACGCGCGGTCTCGGGCGGCCAAAACGGCATCCGTTCGGCGCGAAGGATATGCTCCCCCTCCCGACCCTCGAGATGAAGTACCCGCTCGTCTTTGGACCACGCCGCCACCGAATACAGTCCGGCATCTTCGCGCACCGCTTCGCCGTCATGTTCGAGCCAGCGCAGGGGATGCGCGCCTTTCTCGAGCGCCCAGGCGGGTGTATCCGAGAGCGCGCACTCGAGACGCCACCCCACAAGGTGACCGGCCTGTTCGAGCCGCAGATCCCAATGCGGGCCCGCGTTGTCATGGTGCCGGTGCAGGATGAAGCGGCCCGTGGGCGCTTCGCGCCGTTCAGGCGCGTCCTGCGCTGCCGGCCTTACCGTGATTTTCCAATACATTGCCATTCCCTCCTCGGGTTACATCAGTTGCCGCAACAGGGTCACCACCACGCCCACGAGATTGGCGACGAGCAACGTCACGCCGCGCGCCAACGTGGTCTCGAGACGCTGCACCCGCGTCTTGAGCTCGCTCAGGTCCTCGCGCAGTGTGCTCCATTGAATGTCATGCACCGGTTTGTGCGGACAGGTCTTATTCTCTTGCGTCATTGCACTTCCTCGCTCTGGCCTTGTAGGACCGCCACTGTTCCGACCGTAAGGTCTCCAATTCCACCGACCTCACCCCATTCCCCCTCAGTTCCCCGACCGGCTGAGTTCATGCCACACACCGTCCACATGCACCAGGACCAACGTGCTGCCCGGATGCGCGGTCCACGGCCCCGCCAAGACCAGGTTCCCGCTGTCGGCAAACACGCAATCCGCGTTTCCACCCAGCACAATCACGAGCTGACCCGTGGTTCCGTCGTCGAGATCCGTCACGTCATTGCCGGCGGTCCAGGTTTCGGGAACGCGAAATAGGTTGGCCCCCGCGACGCTCGGGGTGGTGTCGTTGGCCGCAAAGGTTACGACAGCGGGCGTGCTTAACGCCCCGGCGATTGCGGCATCGCCTGCAATATGCACGTCGTCGCCGAAATGGCATTTCCCCAAGCCGGTATGCACGGCGTAGTTGGAAGCCGAGCCCAGGGTGATGTCTTCGATGTATAGCCCGTAGAGGTTGGAAATGGTTCCCGCCGAACCCGCGACGCCGCCATACAGCACCATGCCGTCCACAATAGCGCCCGGCTGCGTGAGCACCACCTGGCCCTTGAGTCCCACGCTCCGGCCGACTTGTGAAAATGAAGGGCCTGCAATGCTCAGGCCGCGCACGCCAATGATCTCGGTCCCCGAGGCCGAATACCCGGTCCCCACGGTGGCTCGGCCCACAACGCCTTGAATGTTGGACGCCGAATGCGGTCCACCCGACCAAACCACATGTCCCTCGAGAGCCGACCGATCAGTGAAAACCAGCGTATCCGACCCCTCGAATTTGCCCTTGACAAGATAGCTGGTCCCGGTCGCTGTCCCGACGCTGAGATGCGCCCCGCGCACCTCGAGCGAACCCGGCACCGCCATGTTGCC
>SLSB01000215.1 GCA_007130675.1 Candidatus Hydrogenedentota bacterium
CCCTTCGACGCCGGCCGCGTCGAATTGGGCATCAATGGGTTCGACAAGCACCGCCCACATTATTTCGTGGCGGTGGGTCCGCAACGTACCGGCACACCACTGCGGATCACCAACCTGGTTCCGGCCAAATACTCCAAGGGCATGATGCGCGAAGGCGCATTCACCTATCACGACTGGAACGAGCTGGTGCTCGAGGAAGTGCCCGGCGAACTCACGGGGCAGGTGCTGCTCACCACAATTCGCGGCCGCGCCCGCGAGGCCCATCTCGTCGGCGCGTTCCGCCAGACGCCTTTTCCATCTTCCGAGGCCCCCGATCATCTCGCACTGACCTGGAGCAGCGACCCCGCGACAACTCAGACCATCCTGTGGCGGACCAGCGACGCGGTCGACACGTCCGTGGTGTATTACCGCCGCAAAGATGCGGCGCCAGATGCGCCCTGGCAATCGATGCCCGCCGAAAAGGCAGTCATCAGAGACCGTCTGCTCGCAAACGACCCGGTGTCCCACCGCTTTTCAGCAACCCTGACCGGTCTCGAGCCGGGAACCACCTACATCTACCGGGCCGGGGTCCCCGCGTTGGATGCATGGTCTCAACCCGCGGAGTTCACCACGGCCCCCAAAGACCCCGCGCCGTTCTCTTTCGTGTTCTTCGGCGATACCCACTGCCGGCCCGAGTGGGGCGAGATGCTCGATGCCGCCTTTGAGCGCCATCCGGAAACCGCCTTCTATCTGATTGGCGGCGACTTGGTCAATACAGGCCTCTACCGCGATGACTGGGATCACTTCTTCGAGTACTCGACAGACGTGTTTCGGCATCGGCCAGTGCTGCCGAGTATCGGAAACCATGACGACCAGGACGGCTTGGGCGCGTGGATGTATCTCGAGATGTTCGGGTTGCCCGGCAACGGCCCCGAGAACGTCGAACCCGGGCGCTTGTACAGCATCCAATACGGCAATGCCCTGTTCCTCTGCCTCGATATCGCCACCCCGTACGAGCTCCAGGCTGAATGGATGGCGCAGCAGTTGGAAAACACCGATGCGGTGTGGAAATTCGCCATGGTGCACTTCCCCCCCTACTCGCCCACCCACGATTACGCGGCCATCCGCGAGGCATGGGGGCCCGTGTTCGACGAGTATCACCTGGACATCATGTTCAGCGGACACGTGCACTATTACATGCGAAGCAAACCCATACGGGACGGCCAAGTCGTCGATTCCCCGACCGAGGGAACCATCTACCTGATTTCGATTGCGATTCCCGGGCGTGAATGGAGGGGCGACGCCCCCGAATACGCCGAGGTGCTTTTCAGCGGCCCTCCGCTGTATCAAGTACTGCACATTGACGGTAATACGCTCGAATTGCGCACCTACAGCGCCGACGGCGAGGAACGCGACCACTTGATCATCGAGAAATGAGCGCGGTGCGGGCTTCTTGGTGTGGCGCGGTTTCCTGACCGCGACACTCCGCCGACCGCAAGTCTCCCCTCTCTGCTGTGTCGCGGTTTCCCGACCGCGACACTCTTCCGACCGAAGGTCTCCCCTCTCCGCTGTGGCGCGGTTTCCTGACCGCGACACTCTTCCGACCGAAGGTCTCCCCTCTCCGCTGTGGCGCGGTTTCCTGACCGCGACACTCTTCCGACCGAAGGTCTCCCCTCGTTCAACTCCGTCCTAAGGGGAGCGGGTTTTCGTACCTGCTCTCAATCAACAGCGGACAGTCGCTGTCCGCGTTCCCTATCGCCCGTCCAACGTGGACCCTTTTCGCGAGACTGGCGGATTGCATCCGCCAGTGAGCGGGTATGAAAACCCGCTCCCCTTTACCGGAAAATTGGTTGATCGCGTGTCTATGTCTTCGATTCCATATTGGATGCGCGAATGGGTATGGCTTTGTTTGAAACGCTCTTAATCATGGCCGAGACGGCCATGCTACGAAATGCTCCGCTGCGGGAGACGCAGCACGGGCCGCAACCCGCTGCTACGCCAGTGCCGATGCCACTTTCCTCACGGCCTGCACAATCCAGTCCACGTGTTTCTGTTCGTAGCGCTGGGTGATCTCGATGTGAATCGAGCGGCCGAGCACATCGAGCGTTTGGGGACACATGTCCGGAGTGTACTGGCGGGTCTGGTCGTGCAGGGGCGAGGTCCAGGGGCGGCCATGGAGGTCGCCCGACGTTTTCTCCATCACGTATTCCCAGTAACAGTAGATGTGGCGGTCGGGCACCTGCTTGTCGTGAATGCTTCCCGCCGGGATGCCCTCGGCCTTGAGCGCACCGGCAAGCCACTGGGCCTGTTCGCCCGTCTCGCACAAGAGAATAGCGCAAATGCCGAGGTCGCCTTCGGGACAGTTCACCGGCGCGAGTCGCACGCCTTGAATGTCCGCCAAGCCCTCGACAATCCCGCGCTTGGCCTTTCGGGTGCGCGCGAGAATGCCCTCGAGCCGGTCGAATTGGACACACCCGAGCGCGCCCTCGAGTTCGTTCATGCGGAAATTCGTGCCGGGAAAGGCTTTGACCTTTGTTTCCTGGGGCTGCCAGTAAATCATGGCCGAATCGTGGCGCAATGCTGCACGGTGAAAGACTTCCGGGCTATCGGTCACGACAATGCCCCCTTCGCCCGCGGTGATAACCTTGTATTGTTGGAGGCTGAAACAACCCGCCTCCCCGAAGGAGCCGAGAGGCCGCCCTTTGTAGGAACCGCCGCACGCCTGGGCCACATCTTCGACAAGCAGCAGATTGTGCTTCCTGGCCAGCGGTTCGAGGCGGTCCATATCGCAGGGCAATCCGCGCATGTGAACAGGAACAATGGCCTTCGTGCGCGGAGTGATCTTGTTCTCGACATCGGCGGCGTCCATGGTGAGCGATTCGTCGACCTCGCAAATCACCGGCACCGCGCCGCAGATCAGCACCGCCGCGGCCGTCGCAATGTAGGTGTAACCGGGAATGATGACCTCGTCACCCTCGCCGACACCGACGCCAGCAAACGCGCTCACCAACGCCGCGGTGCCGCCCCCAACCGCCAGCGCGTATTCGCGGCCGGTGAGCGTCCTGAAGTTACTCTCGAGACGGGTACACCACGAGTTTTCGTGGTCGAGGAAACGAAAAACCTTCTTGCTGCGAAGCACCGAAGTTACCGCCTCGATCTCGGGCTCGCCAATCTCGTCCGGTCCCAGAAACCCCGTCGGAAACGGCTCCCGGGTCACGGGTTCGCCGCCATGAATCGCCAGTTTTTCAGGCTTCGTCATCACATAAACCTCTTATTTGCAAGACATTACTACATTCAAGCCGCCCCTGCCTCGTCTGGAAGAATATGGTACACTTGCTATCGAGAAACACACAATCGGCACCCCGGAGGCATGGCATGGGACTCTACATTTCCGCCAGCGGCATTCTCACCGCCCAGCGCCGCAA
>SLSB01000144.1 GCA_007130675.1 Candidatus Hydrogenedentota bacterium
GCCGGCAAAATGTCCGGCAGTTTTCTTGCAAAAAAGCTCTGGGTCTGATATCACTAGAGCAGATGTTGGGGAAGATTCGCAGAAATGGCTAAAGTTTGTGCGCCCAAATGCCGATAAGCGGTATGCAGCATGGTGCTGCGAAGGAAATCATTTAACGTGGGAGAGGACCTATGGTGGGAGTTAAAGGAGTAGGCGGCATCCCTGAGCCGACCCCTGATCGCCCAGCCAATGTCCGTGACCGCAAGCGCGAAGAAGTAAACAGCGCACCGGCGCGTGAGGACGGGGTTCGTATCAGCTCCGCCGCGCAGGAGGCCGCAAGCAGTGCGCGCTTGGCAAAGATTGCCCGCGAAGGCGACGGCATTCGCGCCGACAGAGTGGCTGCTGCGAAAGAACGGATCGAGCGGGGCGATTTCCGGTTGCCTGAAGTGGTTGCCGAAGTCGCACGCCGGTTGAGCAAATACTTGCCATAAAACCGGTTGCCAGACGAAAACGAACAGGATTCTCGAGCACGAGGGGACTCGTGCTCGTTGTCTTTTTGGCGGCAGGATGCCGGATCTGGCCCTTCGGCGGAGCGTCCGGCGTCGAAGAAGGGATCGCCTCGTGGTACGGCAACGAATACCATGGGCGGCTCACCGCCTCGGGCGAGGTGTTCAACCAGGAGGCGATGACCGCCGCACACAAAGAACTGCCCTTTGGCACCATCGTGAAGGTGACCAATCTCAGAAACCGCCGCACCGTAGTGGTGCGCATCAATGACCGGGGGCCTTTCATCCGCGGACGCATCATCGACCTGTCGCGCGGGGCCGCCCGCGAATTGAACATGCTGCACGACGGCATTGTGCCGGTGCGTGTTGAAGTGCTTCAATGGGGGACGGGTGCGCGGCGATGACCGCCGCGCCGATCCGGCAGAAAGAAAGCCATGCCTGCGCTGAGCATCGTGATGATTGTGAAGAATGAGGCCGCCTGCCTCGGGACGTGCCTCGAGTCGGTGCGTAAAATCGCCGACGAGATCGTCGTCGGCGACACCGGTTCGACAGACGATACGGTCAGGATCGCCGAGGAATTCGGGGCGCGGGTGCTCGAGATCCCCTGGCGCGATGATTTCGCCCAGGCGCGGAACCAAGTGCTCGAGGCCGCCACCGGCGACTGGCTGCTGCATCTCGACGCCGACGAAGTGCTGGATTTTGAGGGGGCCGAGCGCATACGCGCTATTGCGGACGCCGACGGCCAAGGGGCGGACGCGATCGAGGTCACTCTGGCCAACTACTGCAATGAACCGCGCGCATGGCGGTGGGTGGCGGTCGCGCCCAATGACCCGATGGCCCGCGGGCATGCGGGCTACATCGCCGTGCCTCTGTTGCGCCTGTTTCGCAACCGCCGGGGATTCGAATACCGCGAACCCGTGCACGAAAACATCACCGAGAGCGTGATCGAGCAGGGTGGAAGCGTGCGGGCCGAGCCCATCCTGATACACCATTATGGATACTCCCCCGCAAGCGGCTGCGACGATGAAAAAAATGCTCTCTACCTCGAGCTCAACCGCAAGAAGACCGAAAAACGCCCAGATGACCCCAAAGCTTGGCACGATTACGCAGAACAGGCCCTGGTGTGCAGCGATACCGCGACAGCCGAGGCCGCCAGCCGCCGCGCGCTCACACTCGAACCGCTGCACCTCGGGGCAGCCACAACTCTGGCCAACGTATTATTGATCCGCGGCGCGCTCGATGAGGCCCAATCCGTATTGGAACGTCTCGAGGACGAGGGTTTGGCAGCGCCGCATGTTGTGACGGCGTTGGGCGCCATTGCCTGCCGCCTGGGCCGGCTGGACGAGGCACGCGAGCGTCTCGAGTCCGTCATCAAGGCGGTGCCGGGCGCGGTCATGGCCCGGCTTTATCTGGCGCGCACGCTGGACCGCCTCGGCGATTGTGCTGCCGCGCGCGCTCAACTTGAACAGGGCTATGAGCTTACGCCCGCAGTCAAAGAACTGGAGACCCGCATCGAGGCCCATCAGCTCCGGGCGGAAGGCGAGCAAGCCTTTGCGGCAGGCGACCTCCGGCGGGCCGCGAAATGTCTCGTCACCGCCGTGCAACACGACCCCGATGATCCGCTCATCCACAACGATCTGGGAGTGGTGGCACACGCTCTCGGGCAGCGCGACCGCGCCCGCACAAGTTTCCAGCGCGCTCTGATGCTCGCGCCAGGAATGCCCGAAGCCTCCGCCAATCTCGAAACCCTCGGCAAGGATTAAACAGCCGACCCAGGTTCGTGCCCCATCAGCCGGGCGGCGATAACATACGCCGCCCTTGGCCGTGCAAGATGACGGGCAGCCTGTTGCATCTGTGCAAGCCGCTCCGGGTCGTTGAATACAGACGCGACTTTGTACACAAGCTGTGCCGCAGTGTGCGCCCAGAGGCCCGCGCCGTGTTCAAGAAGATACACGGCGTTACGCTCTTCCTGGCCAGGGATGGGCTTGAACACTACCATCGGCAGCCCCAGGGCAAGGCACTCGCTTGTCGTGAGCCCACCGCTCTTTGAAACGGCCAGATCGCTGGCGGCCATCAGCTCGTTCATATTCTCGACGAACCCAAAGGCATGCAAACGGCCTTCGCAGCTTTCAGCCAATGTGCCAAGGCGCTTCTCAAGATCGGCATTTCTGCCAGCCACCGCCAAAAACTGTGCTTCTGGGAGCCGCTCCGCAAGCATGCGCACCACTTCGTCGGCCTGCATCATGCCGAAGCCCCCCGCCGAGACCAGCACCGTGAGCCGCTCGGGATCGAAACCCAGCCTATGCCGCATGGTGGGCCGAGATGGATAATCGCGCGCGAAATCAGGCAGGATCGGGATGCCCGTGACATCAACCGACGCGCTGCCTATACCTTTCTCGCGCAACGCGCAGGCCATTTCATCAGAAGCCACAAAATAACCGTCGACGCCGTCCTGTATCCACATGGAATGGATATCGTAGTCGGTGAGAGTCGTGTAGACCGGCGCACGCAGCTTGCCTTTCTGCCGCTGTGCGCCAAGCGCCTCCGCCGGAAGAAAATGCGTACAAGCAATCCTGTCCGGATTGAATCCCTCGACAAACGCCAGCAAGTCTTTGGCATTCAGACGGTCCCACAACGCCGCGAGCTTCTTGGTGTTGCTGTCCGCGGGCTTGGCCTCCAGCGATTTGTAAATCCGCTCCCAGACCGACGGCAGATTGCGCACCAGGACCTCGTAACCGCCCGTATATCCTTTGCGGAATGCCGCGTTGGTGTACTCCAGCGTATCCGCATTGATGACCTCGACCCGGGGGTACTGCTCGTGAAGTGCCTCGGTGACGGCCTGCGCGGCGCGCAGGTGCCCCGCCCCCGCTTTCACCGACAGCACCAGAATTCGTTCAACAGACATAGACCTACTCCC
>SLSB01000301.1 GCA_007130675.1 Candidatus Hydrogenedentota bacterium
CAGTGGCCCAAAACATCATCGAGCAGCGGTTTCACAAGGGCATGTTTGCAAGCAGCGCCGACGCCACACGCGCCTCGATCGATACCATTGAACCACTGGCGCTGTTGACGCTCGCCGCTCACATGCGAGGCGAACCCGAGGCAGTCCCCGCGTATCGCGGCGGCCGGGCCTTCTTCTCGCCGTAGACAAGGGGCATTCGAGGCGAGTTCGCCCCCATTCAAACCCATGGGTGAATAGCGCGCCTTTCGCCGCAAGAGGCATGCACGGCGCGGTCGAGACCACACCACAGAGAGGATAGCATCTTTGGAGTGCGGCGGCTTGCTGCCGCTTTTGTTTCGCCCGGATTGCCGGGCGGTGGATGGTGCGCAACCACGGTCTCATCAACGCGACATGCGCATCGAAAAAAGCATTGGCAAACAACCGCTCTCCACATCTCCCGGAACCATCAGCTATTGCGTCAGATTACCAGCAAGCTCGACTTGGGCGCCGTCACTTCGGTCATCGATCTTGGCGCCGCCACGGAGGCGGCTGCCGGTAACCGACACGGCTGTGGCCGCACCTTCTATCAAGATTTGGTTCTTACTTCTATTCATGAAGTCACACCCCTGAATAATGGCCGCCCCGCTGGTAATCCGGATGCAGGGGGCATCACGATCCGCCACGCCCCAGTCGTTGAAATGGCACGCGCTAAGCGTGACGGTGCCGATGCCTTTGTTGATGACCTGCTCATTCGTTGTTCTGGTGGCCCAGAAGCCACTGTTGACAAACTTCACAGGCCCGCGGTTTTCCGGGCCGATGATCACCGTGCCCATGATCTGCGCGTTTGTGAAGGCGATACCTGCATGTGCCTGGCTGGCATCCACTTGAACCGCGATAGGACAAATATCGGCTCCGCACTGCGTTAACACGGCATTGCCGGGACCGTTGCCGGTATTGACGAAGTGGAACCCAATCTTGGCAAAGATGACAAAACAGTCCCGCATATACTCCCAATCGGTCTTGCCGATGAGAAAGCCGACAAAATTCTCCTCGAGATACGCCCACAGGATCCTGGGGTCGAACCCACCCGAGGGATGAGCTGCGCGCTCCCAGGCATGCGGGTTAAAATGGACGTTCTGAATGCGGCCGATGTCGGTGGTCTGATCGACGAAGACTCCCAGCCGCAGCGGCTGGCCGAATACGTTCTCGATAAAGTGCAACTCGTTGGGATGCGTGCCAAAGTCGATGCCTTTGTAAGGATTGACGAGCGTTACGTCACGCACCGAGCCGTGCATCCCCTTCTCCTGAATGCACCAGGGATACGGTTGAATATCCGTGACGATTTGGTCGGGGTAAAAGATGGTCAGGCCCCGGACGCCGCTGCTTTGATGCAGCGTAATGAAGGGTGGGCCGTCTTCGTTGCCTCTGTGTCCTGTGGCGTACAGGACCGTGCCTTTGCCGATGTCCGCATGGTGGGGCGCCTCCCACACGCCACGCAGCATAACTCCTTGGGGAACACTAAGCGCCCCGTCAATGCGGTAGGTGCCTGCCGGGGCATAGACGATGCCGCCCTTTTTAGCCGCGGCATCGAGGGCCGCCTGAAACGCCGCCGTGTCGTCTGTCTCGCCATCACCTTTGGCATCGAAATCCAGCACGCACGTTGTCCAAAGTGTGGTCGGGGGTACGGAAGGTATGTCGGCCTCTGCGGCCCGCGCGGTAAGACAGCCGAGAATGCCAAGCAGGACCGAGGTGCACGTGAATGCAACTGCGCACTTGATGTTCATCACAATTCTCCCAGATGGCTGATACACGGCCATGGACTGCGTCGAAGCCGGGCTGCCTACTATTCTTCATATTGTTGCCGGAACTGCACCAGCACGTCGGGGCGCACGCAGACAAAATCGGGACCCAGCCGGCGTTCGACTTCTTGCAGCATATCCAAACGCCAGCCCCAATTGACCACCCACGCGTTAATGAAAGCCGGGCGTGCGTCTCCTGCCGCCTCCCGGATCTCGTTCACTAAGACTTCAATTAGCTCTTCGGTCGTGCCGCGATACTCACTTGTTGCCGAGTGAAACGCCACCACATTGTTCGGCGCGATGCGCGTGGAAGCCATCTCCGGTGATCCGCCATAGCCCGTGAAGATGCCTTGGAGTTGCCCGCTCGAAGCTTTGGCGTAACGATCCTCTTCTTCAGCCGTGGCGTTGATGAGCCACAGGCACGACGTGTCGATCCACTCCAGCGACTCGTCCGTCATCCGTGCGTACTCCTCATACAGCGCCTCGCGTTGCTCGGGAAACGCGCGCAGGTAGCTGACGGGCTCCGTGTAGCCTAAGCCCAGTCCGCCTACCAGTAAATCGTTGGAAGTCGCCGTGCGAAGATAGTAGTTGAACACGGGCGGAGCCATCTGCGCGGCGGCGGGGGCAAAGGACCAGCCCAAGGGCATGCTGCCTCGCTCCGGCGTGTCCCAGTGCAGGTCGCGGGTGCGCATCATCAGCGCCTCACCCAGATTGTCGCCGTCGGAAATGATGTGAGCGTAGTAGACCTTGTCCGGGTTGAACTCAGGCGCCGTCGGAGGCTTGTGGCGGTGCGGTCCGACGGGCACTCCGGAATGCACGGTGAGATTCGTCGCCTCGTGAGACGGCGTGAGCACCTTGCCAAATAATGAGCCTCGCAGCACCCCCGGCGGTTCCATGACCGCATCCGCGTGGCGCTGCCCGGGGTCTTTCGGCTCGGCCATCCAGTTGAACCACCAGCCGACAAGCGGTGTGTTTGGCGGCGTCGAGGCCAGTATGCCGCGCAGCAGGTTCTCTTCCGGTATCGTGCGATCTTCGGGAAACCAGAAGGTGAAGATCTTGAAGGCCACGAGGTAGTCGGTGAGGTAGAAAATGCCCGGATAGTTGGTCGCCAGCATCCGGGGATTCATGTGCGGGAAAAGCTCCTCGTAAGCCCAATGCATCATCTCGTATTGCGACGACCATTTCCCGCGCGCGTCGAAGACCACCGGCAACTGGAGCGTTTCATTCATCTCCGGCGTCACCGGGACGGCGTCCTCGAGTGCGCCGACCATCATCAACAGATTCGTCTGATTGAGCTGGTTCGAGTGGAATTCGCCGATTTCATCCATGATTTCGCCGTCATAGAGCACCGCCCCCTTCAGCTTGTCGCGGAACCGGGCCCACACGTCCGAGATGGCGATCGGACGCGAGGTGTAGCCCTCGAGGTGCAGCTCGTCCAACCATTGGCGGTCTTGCCGGTCATAATTCGGGTGCAGCAGATAGAGCGATGGCTCTTCACGGTTGACGAGACCCTGCAACACGCTGAGCGCGAATTCCTCCTGGGGCGTCGAAGCGCTCACGTCCGCCACCAGCAACTCCTGGGCAGGCGCTGGAGATTGTGGCCAGAACGTGGGCCAGGACTC
>SLSB01000287.1 GCA_007130675.1 Candidatus Hydrogenedentota bacterium
AAAGCTTCGGGCGATGTCACCGGAAGTGAGTCTACGGGCGGATTGATTGGATACAACGATGGTGGGAACATATCTGAATGCGCCGCAACTGGATTTGTGCATGGAACCTGGACAAATATCGGCGGTCTGATCGGGAGGGACGAAAACAGCACGGTGTTCAAATCTTACGCCACCGGCAATGTCTCGTCGGCCAGAGATAGGACCGGCGGGTTGATTGGCCGTGCCAGCTCTTCGACTATCACCCAGTGTTTTGCATATGGTGATGTGAATGGAGGTAATGCCGGGGGATTAGTAGGCCGTATATGGAACAATACCCAAATAAGGCGGTGCTACGCCCTCGGTGATGTTAGCAGCTCTGGAACTGCGGGCGGGCTGATCGGTCAAATTGGTTCCAGCGGTGTTTCGATTTCACAGAGCTATGCTGCAGGTGGTTTGGAAGGCAGCACCGTCGGCGGTCTCGTGGCATCCGGTTCCGCGACCGTTTCCAACTCGTTCTGGGACATTGAGGTGAGCGGCGTGACGGAGTCCAACGGCGGCGAAGGCCGCAACACGAACCAGATGCTCAGCCGTGACACCTTTACTTCCGCAGGCTGGGATTTCGAAGAAATCTGGAACATGGACGACGGTCAGGGCTATCCCTATCTCCGGTGGGCGTTCGAGGAAGACTGAGCCAGACGCCTGTGTGCCAGTCCAACACGCAACTGGACTATCGATGGCGAGTAGCGAGTCTTGGGCGCCGGTTCCCGAGGATGGGAGCCGGTGCCCGCAATGGCAGGGAGCGGCGGCCTTAGCGCTTCTATGCGCGGGGCTGGGGCTGGCTTGATGTGGTCAAGGAATAGCCGCCGTGGGCGCGCCAGGGCGCGAGAGCTGGAGGCAGGAGATTCGCCGGCGTTGCCGGAGAAATGGGAGGAAATGCACAATGAAGACGCGCACCTTTCTTCGAAACCTTGCGGGCGTGGCAATCGCAATCAGTATCCTTGCGCCTGTAACGGCCTGTCTCGAGACGACGGTTGGGCCCGTGTTCGAGCATGCCCTGTCGCATGAACCCCAATTCACCGAAAGACCCGAAACACCGGCGGCCGAATCCATTCCCGCGGGAGCCATCGGAATTGCCACGGTCATGCAATTGCAGCAGATCGGCAAGCATCCCGGCTATCCGCGTGACGGCCATTATGTGTTGACCCAGGATATTGACGCATCGGCCACGGCGAACTGGAACAATGGCAAAGGGTTTGAACCGGTTGGGATGCGCGAACGGGGACAGTGGAATACTGCCTTTGACGGAGTATTTGATGGCCGGGGGCATGTCATTACAGCACTGACAATTAACCGGCCGGATGAGGACTTGGTGGGCCTGTTCGGCGCAATCGGACGCAATAGCGTTATCAAAAGGGTAGGATTGCGAGACGCCAATGTCGCGGGACAAAGCGCAGTAGCGCTCTTGGTGGCGTACAACGGCGGGCATGTAAAAGAAAGCTACGCAACAGGAAGGGTTCGCGGAGAAAACACCGTGGGAGGCTTGGTGGGCTCGAATGGCGGACCTGTGTCAGACGTCTATGCCCTTGTTTCCGTTGACGGCGCATGGCACTCGGGGGGACTAGTTGGCACGAACGGCGGCGAAATAATCCGATGCTTCGTCGTGGGCACTGTGGCCGAAGGCGAGGTAAACAACAATCCGCTAGTCGGGGACATGCCTGATAGCGGCGATGTGATGGGCTCGTTGGAGCACTGTTTTCATCACTCGAGTGTGACCGGTCACGAAGACAGCTATTCTTGGGGCAGCGTGGCCTGTACCACAGCCGAAATGCAGACGCGCAAAACGTTCACCGAAGCCGGTTGGGATTTCGACGAGGTCTGGGCGATTGACGAGGGGGAAAGCTATCCCTATCTTCGGTGGGAATCAAGAAGCAGAAGGGACACCCGTTAGGCGGCCCTGCCAAAAGGACAAACTCTCTCTTCCGGCGAGCGTCTTCATCCGGGACTGCGCCTTCAGCGCTCGATGCGTGCCGGCACTTCAAGCCGGGCGTGTTTGGCGCCACGCTCAACGAATCTGATAAATGCACCCTGCTATCGGACCTCGCTCCGGGATCCTTTGCGCGTGGCCGGACAGATGAAACCGCGAATGCACGCCAATACACGCGAATGAAAATAACAGGCCACAGAGTGGCACGTGGACATGAACCGCAGGCGGCAGCCTGCGGAAGATGGAGAATACCGGCAGGTGTCAGCCTTGGGGTTTTGCAGGGCTTCGGTTGATTGGCGGGGGTTGGGCTTCTAGAATGGCGGGGTTTGCGGGCGGGGATGTGCCCACGGGGTTCTGGGAAGGAGAGTTCGGCACGTGTCGTTGGTGGTTGATTGTCATGCGCATATCCGCAATCCGGACCATGGTGAACCGGAAGGGGTGCTTGATGCGGCGGACCGTGCCGGTGTGGACAAGATCATTCTTTGCTCGCTGGGGCGCGAATGGCAGGCTTTCCCGGATGTGGCTGTTCTCGAACAGGCGAATGCGGATGTTGCGCTGGTGGTCGAGCAGTACCCGGACCGGTTCATGGGGATGGTGTATCTGAGCGCGGATGAGGTGGATACGGGGTTGGAGCACCTGGAGCGGTATGTCGCCAACGGCCCTTGCCGGGCGGTCAAGCTGTGGATTTCGCAGTTTGTGGATGATCCGCGGATGAACCCGCTTTTCGACCGCATTGTCGAACTGAACGTGCCGGTGATGCAGCACACGTGGATCAAGGCCACGGGCAATCTCGAGAAGGAGTCGACGGTCTGGCATGGCATCAACCGGATGCATCGCCACCCTGAATTAAAGATGTGGCTGGCGCATTGCAGCGGGCGTTGGGAGGAAGTGGGGCAAATCATCGCGCCGTATCCGAATTTGTGCGTGGATATCGCGGGGGGCGAACCGGAGGCGGGAATGGTCGAATATCTGTTGCGGTATCTCGGTCCCGAGCGCATATTCTTCGGGTCGGATATCCCCGGCCGGAGTTTCGTGGTGCAGATGAGCAAGGTGACGTCGGCGGACATCCCGGAGGAGCATAAGCGGATGATTTTGGGCGAGAATGTCATGCGGTGGATACGGCCGTGAGCGTGATGACGCAGGTTTGCTCGAGGTTATGATCGATTTCAACGTGAAACTGGGCCATTTCCCCTACCGTCCCGTCGAGGGGCTCGAGGCGCTGTTGCGCGCGATGGACCGGCACGGGGTGGACCGGGCGGTGGTGTCTTCGCTCGATGCGGTGTTCTACCTGAACCCACAGGACGGAAACGACGGATTGGCGTCGGCCATTGCCCCGCACCGCGACCGGTTTATCCTCTCGGCGGTGCTGCGGCCCGATTTTGCGGGGTGGCAGGATGACCTGAGGCGCTGTGTCGAGGAATACGGGGC
>SLSB01000344.1 GCA_007130675.1 Candidatus Hydrogenedentota bacterium
GATTGGACATCGGGGTGGAATTGTAGCGCCTCGTCCCGCGCAACGCGGGACCGGACGCCCGGGATTCCAGACGCCTGGCACAAGGCCAGGCGCTACACCCGGAAAACCTTCGGCACATCGCCTCCCCCCTTATGGATCGCCACGCGGGCCCGTGTGGCATTCTTTCTTGTGCCTTTTGTGCCTTGTGTGGCCCGATCTTCTTGGCGGCTTGGGGCCTTATTCCAAATCCTCCACGGGTCCCTCGATGGCGTCGATGAGCCGCCACACCTGCTCTTTGTACGGCGCATGCGCTTCCGCCGTTCGTTCCAGCAACGCCTCCACGTCGGCAGCAGCCATTTCCGGATATGCGGCAAGGAGGCGTTCAGCGTCCACGGGCGCGAGAAGGTCCAGCAACGAGTCAAAGTACGTCACCGACGCGAAGCCGTACGGCCGTTCTTCGTCCTCGGCGTTGACCAGGCGCAACGTTGCCGCGCCCTTCATTTCGCCCGCCGCGATGCGCGCCTCGTGAATGGCCCTCTCCGCTTCGGCGCACCCGTCGCCGCCCGCGCTGTCGTAGAAGCGGAACAGCAAATAAGGACCCACGGGCTTCGCGTCCGTGTCCGGCGACGTCACCGCGGTCAGCTTCCAAAGGTCCGAGCGGACAAAAGAACGCGCCTCGTCCGCCCGGGCGTACATTTCACCCAGATCCACGCCGGGATAGACGGCAAAGATGGCTTCCGTCCCGCCCTCGCCAATGACCTCATCATAGCTATCGAACACGGAAATCGTGATGTAGTCGTAGGGTTGGTCGGCGTCTTTCCGGGCACCCGGCATCATCTCGTAGAAATACCACGCCGTGGTCACGCCTTGCCGGATGCGCTGTTCATGAATGGGCCGCCACTCCCCCAGCTCCAGCGCAAAGTATTCCCGCGGCGTGGAATCGGTGAGTTGCATGTAGTCCACCTTGACATAGACCGAGGCGGGCTCGGAAGTCATCGCGCTCGCCAGCCCCGGCAACAGCACCACACACAGGGCGGCAGCCACCAAACAAACACGCGCAACCCCCTGACCAATCGCAAGCAGCATCGGAACCTCCTTTCCTCGGTCCCATATGATACACGTCTAGCCGGAGCCGTACGAATGGCCGGCATGGTTTACGAACCGACGCCGAGCACCGCATGACAAAGAAGAAATGCAGAACCTCGCGCCAAGCCCCAAGAAAGTAAGTCTTCCTAATCTTTTGGGCGGCTTTGCGCCTTTGCGTGAGACATAGATTTGTGACGATTCGCGCCAGCAACCGCTCACAAGCGCCCCGGTCTTCAAGTCGTGTCCTGCGATGCGCGGCGTGCAATCTGCAAGAGAAAAGCAGTCCGTTCCCGTAGTTCCAATCTGCGTCCATCTGCGTCATCTGCGGATAGACTTTTCCGGATTTCTACCCTACCGTCGTGAAGACGGGCGTGAACTATGAGTTGACAAAACACGCGCTCAAAGTTCTTGAAGAGCGGGAGATTCCCGTCGAATGGCTGGAGCGCGCCCTCTTTGAACCGGATTTAACTGTGCCCGATCCGGACGATGGTTTGTTGACACGCTGTTTTCGCTGCATTCCGGAAGTTGACAACCGTGTATTGCGGGTGATTGTCGATAAGACTGTTGAACCCCATCGGGTTGTTAGCGTATTCTTTGATCGCAACATAAGAGGCAAGCTATGAAACTGCATATAGATAAAGAAGCGGATGCCCTTTACTTGCGGCTGGACGATTCGCGGATTATCGAATCCCAAGAAGTTTCACCGGGCGTCGTCCTGGATTTCAATGAACACAACGAAGTCGTGGGCGTCGAGATGTTACACCTCTCCAAGCGTGTGTCCAGTCGTGATCTGCGCGAGTTCCAATACCAGGATGCCTGATAAGTCGGCACCACCCCGGGGCAATTCAAGGACAACATAAGCCGCTTGGCTTCAAGCATAGACCTCGAAAATGCGAATTGCCCTAAGCCATTTCCTTGCAGCAGTTTGCGATTCCGTTTTCGGGGCAGGCTACGATTTCTTACAAAGTGCGGTCCCAGTGTTGCTTCATCGCGCCCAGTGCGGCCAGCATAGCTCGCCCAAGGGACTGTCCCAAGCAAGGCACGCGCTTCGTGCACCGTGCGCGTGGACTGTCCCGAACCCCACGCCAAGGGACTGCCCCAAGCCCTAATAATACTTTTTATGCGAAAAATGCGTAATTTTGCCAATCAAATACCCCTCGTTTCGCGATATCTACTCTCACCCATGCGCGAATTCCGCGCGAATTGTCAACAGAATTACCCTCGTTTCCCGGCACAACCCATCCCGCGAGACTGGCCTGCATTTCTCCGGTAACGCACGATACACTCCGCATTCAGTGCAACAAACCGCCTATAAGGGTAGAGACATACGAAAGGCTCGATACCTGTTCGGCTCCCTCCAGCGGCAGAATAGTCTGCCCCCCCCCGCTCAGGAGACGCTATCGAGCAGGCGCTGGCCGTTGGTGTAGAAGATTGCCTCGAGGGCATCTGCCCCCAGACCACGGCGTTCGGCGGCTTTGCGGATGCCGCGCAGCTCCTCGTAGAGAAACGAGGTGAACACCAGTTTGCCATGGTCATCGGAGATGGACAGATGCCACGGCACCGGGGTGACATAGGTGTACTGGTTGTTGATTTCGACGGATTTTCCGGGCGCCACGGCAATGGGAAGGTCGGTCGCGTAGAGAATGCGCTCGATGGGCGCCTTTTCCAAGACATACTCGAGGACTTCGGGGTTGCTCACCATGGCCAGGTCGTAATAGAGGTTGGGCAGATCCACAAGGGTATCGAGATGGCCCCGAACATTGCTGAGATAATACGCCCGGCCAACGTGGGCCAGCACGATTTGCGCATTCGGGTACGCACGGCACAGTTCCACGAGCTGTTTCTGGTTCAGGGGATCGGCAAGCCGCTGCTTGCGCGGAATGTGGAGCATTACCAGGAGGCCGTGGGCGTTGACGATTTCCATGGCCCAGGCCGGCAGCATCTCGTGGATTTCGACCGCGTTGGTGTCTTCTTTGCGCACGTAGTTCAGGTAGGGTTTCAGCCCGAGAAAACGGCGCGAGGCGAGGTCGGCGTCGAGCGCATCGGGGGTGTCCTCGGTGGGATCAAAAAGGCGCAACGGGAAAAAGCGTTTCTTGTCGGCGCTGGCCGCGACATAGTCATTGTTGCTCCGGCGCTCGTACTCGACGTGGGGTGTGCCGAACACGACGGCGCTGGTCTCGCGGCCGGGATACAACTCATCGAGATCCTGCGACAACATCTCGATGTCATAACTCGGGAGCGGATGCCCGCCGCAGATGAAGGGACCTTCGCCGGGCGGGATGGTCTCGGCGTGAAATACATGGACGTGAAAATCAAGGA
>SLSB01000427.1 GCA_007130675.1 Candidatus Hydrogenedentota bacterium
TCGACCCGGATTTCTGGGGTAGCGCCGAACCGGCATGCGCCCTCACACATTATCTGCACCGCGTGGACTTTAAGCCCCTGTTTCCGCTCGACGACCCCGGACGGTTTACGCATCTCACCGAGTTGGACGGTATCGCCGTCTACCAAAACAACCGTGCGCTCCCGAGAGCTTACGTTGTCTCGGAGGCGGCTGTGATACCCGATGAGGACGCGTTGTTTGCCTTTATGCTGAGCGAGGATTTTGAACCCGAGCGGCAGGTGCTGCTACAGGAAGAGCCTGCCGGATGGTCCACGGGAGACGCGGGAAGCTCCGGCGGTGGACCCGGAACGGCCGAGGTCACGCAACGCACCTCGACCCGCGTGCATATCCAGGCCGAAACGGAGGCTCCCGGCATTCTTGTGCTCGCGGATGCCTATTATCCGGGGTGGAAAGCCTATGTAGATGGCCGCCGGGTTCCGATATTCCCCGCAAACTATGCCTTTCGCGGGATCATTCTGCCCGCGGGGAGCCATGAGGTGCGTTTTGTGTACCGTCCCGCGTCTTTCTTTGGCGGTCTGGCGATATCGGTCCTGGCGATGTTGATAAGCCTGCCGTTCGCCGTTTCGCTTCTGCGCAAACCGGAGAGACCATGCACGACAGAGTAGAGAATCCGACGTCTCCCGTGAGATGGCGCGAGTTTGTGATTCACGCCGGTGTGTTGTTGTTGTTACTCGCGATCATCTTTCCCGGCGTCGCCCTTCGCGGGGAACTCGCCCTGCCCGGAGGATGGCTGACGACCGTCAAGCCGTGGTCCGAACACATGCCGCCCGAAGCCGAAGCCCCCAAGAACTGGCTGCCCTCGGAAGTCTTCGTCTTTTTCACCAAGACCTACATGATCGCCCAGGAAGCCCTCGAGAACGGCGAATGGCCCCTCTGGAACAAGTACGAAATGATGGGCCTGCCCCAACTGGCCAATTACCAAAGCACGCCGTTCTATCCTCCGAGACTGCTTCACACCTTTCTCGATGTGTATGTCGCAACCTCGCTGCTCATTCTGCTGAAACTGTGGCTCTGCGGCATGAACGCCTATATTTGCGGGCGCGGCATCGGACTGGGGAGAGGGGCCTCGCGGTTCTTTTCCTTCGCGTGGATGTTGAGTGGTTTCAACCTCATGTGGACGTACTGGCCCGAACCCGATATCGCCGCATGGACACCTCTACTGCTGCTTGGCGCCGAGTGGCTGGTACAGGAACGCTGGCGCCGAGGCTTTTTTCTGCTCACACTTGCCGCGACCATCCTGATGTTTGCAGGCCACCCCGAGAACGCCCTCTCCGTAAGCATGGGTGTGGGGGCATATTTCTTCCTGCGGCTGCTTTGGGTGCGCAAGCGGGCACGGGCATTGTGGAAGACGCTCGGACTTGCTGCCGGGGCATGGGCCATCGCACTCCTTGTCACCGCCCCGCTGGTGCTGCCGTTTCTCGAATACCTTGTCAATTCCCACACAATGGGACTGCGCGACAAGAGCGACCTCGACAAAAATTTCATCCCTTTCGGCGGGCTCGTGGCGCTTTGGGTGCCCCGCTTTTATGGAACGACTGCCGAGAGCAATTATTGGTCTCGGATTGATCCCCGTTATCTGAACAGTTCCTTTATCATGATGCTCTACCCGGGGCTGGCGGTCTGGCTGGGCATGGTGTCGCTGTTCTCGAAAGGACGGTTCCGGCTGCGGCCCGTGGCCGCATGTCTCGCCGTTCCGTGGCTGTTTCACCTCTTGATGACAATGAACCTCCCGGGTATCCGCATTGTGCAGGAATTGCCTCTGCTCAATGCCATGTGGCGCTGCTGGTATGTTTCGTTTTCGATGTTCGCCTTCGCGCTGCTCGGCGCACTGGGCGTTGAACACTGGCTCGCCCGCAAACGGCCGTTCAGGGCTGTCATACCTCACGCCCTTTTCTTCGGGGCGGTGGGTGTGATTGTGCTTGCCATGTTCTCTTTGAACCGGCCGGTCATGCGCCAGCTTGGGATGCTACCCTATGTACACCATCAGCTTCTATGCGCTTTAGTCATCGCGGTGGGCGGTCTTGTGCTTTTTGCTATTGCCGGGCGGTGGCGCCGCTGGCGCCACGGGTGGGGGATTGCCTTGGCGCTGTTCCTGGCGGCGGATCTGCTCTACGCCGCACGCGGCATGCATCCCACAGCCCCCAAAGCGTGGCTCTTTCCGAGAACGGAGGTGACCGATTATCTCAAAGATCTTGAAGAAACCCCTCGGGTAGGAGCACTTACGGCAGGGATTAACCCGGGCCTGCTGGTGCAGTGCGGCATCGAGCAGTTGTGGAACTTCGACGCGATCTACCCGCAACGCAATATCGAGTTTCTGGGACGTTTGGGTATTCCCACCGCCGAGACGGCCCTCGCCATGGAACCTGTATGCGGCGTGACGCACTATCTCCACGACCCCGAGAAACCCGCCCGCATGCCGTTTGACGACCCCGAGCGTTTCAGGCTGGTGCTGGAAGCCGATGGCCTCGAAGTGTACGAGAACCTTCGCGCATTTCCGCGCGCTTTTCTCGCAGCCAACGCGGAGATTGTGCCGGAGATGGACGAAATGTTCGCGATCATGAGCGATCCCGCATTCGACCCCCGGCACACCTGCCTGCTCGAAAAGCCCTTGGCCGAACCGCCGCCGCGGAGCCATGAGCCGGCCACCGGGCACACGGAGGTGGTGAAACGAACCAACAACGAGCTGGTCATCAACGTGATCGCTGAACAGGACAGCATTCTCGTGCTTACCGAAACTTATTATCCCGGTTGGCGTGCCTGGATTGACGGTGTCCGGACGGACGTCTTCCCCGCGTACCACATGTTTCGCGCCGTGCGGGTTCCTGAAGGGGAGCACACCATCCAGTTCCGGTTTGCGCCATGGAGTTTTCGCATCGGCCTGATGCTGTCGGTCCCAACCCTCGCGCTCGCGCTCTTCTGGGCGCTTCGGCAACTTCGGCGACAACCCTGCCGTGGCTTGCTTTCCTGACCGCGACGCTTTTTCGACCGCCAAGTCTCCATTGCTTCTCGATCTGCCTAAGTCCAGCAAAGCCCATCCAGCATATGACATACAGGTCCCATAAGCCCCATATGTCCCATTCTTCCCGCGAGGCGGCCCTGCCCAGAGTGGCATTCTTCCAGTTGCTTGAGTCCAAGCTGGTGCTCGGCGAAACGCCTACTCCGCCGGGAAGAGAGCGTCGATAGTCGTCAACTCCTCTTCGGTAAACGCCGGGTTATCGAGTGCACCCACGCAGTCCTCGACTTGCTCGGGTGTGCGCGCGCCGATGAGCGCGCTGGTTACGCGCGGGTCGCGCAGAACCCACGCGATCGCCAGTTGCGCCACGCTCTGCCCGCGGGCTTTGGCCA
>SLSB01000259.1 GCA_007130675.1 Candidatus Hydrogenedentota bacterium
GTATCGCGCACAAGGCGGCGCTGGTTCGCGGAGACGCGGCACTGGTTGCCGCCCGCGATAGTGCTTTTGACGCCGTGACCATGGCCTTTGGCATTCGCAACATGCCGGACGTGCCGGCCGTCCTGCGGGAAGCAAGGCGCGTGCTGAAACCTGGCGGCCGCTTGCTCGTCCTCGAGTTTTCGCTGCCCCGGCAGCCGTGGCGCACACCCTATCTGTTCTATCTGCGGCATGTGTTGACGCGCGTGGGCAGGTTGGTGTCGGGCGACAGCGAGGCATACGATTACCTTAACCGCACCATCGAAACGTTTCCGTGCGGCGAGACCTTCTGCGGGCTTATGCGCGACGCGGGGTTCGGCAACGTGCGGGCCATGCCGCGGACCTTGGGAATCGCAACCATCTACGAGGGAGTAAGATAGACTGTCATGACCGGTCAGGCGGCACGCACGAGGGTTCTCGAACCCGATCGCGCCAAAGATATGCTGGCATCGTTGATCGAGCAAGCCGTGCGGACGGCGTGCACGTCGCCTTCGGCGTTTCCGCAGGGTCTGCGGGTCGAGGTGCCGGTTGCCTATACCGATGCACTTGCGTGGTTGCGCGCCCAAGCGGCGGATGTGCGCGTTTACTGGGCAAGCCGCGAGGATCTCGTGCAGGTCGCCGGCGCGGGAACCGCCGATGCGATCTCGCCGGATAACGGGGACCTTCAATCCGCGTTTGCCGAATTGCAGCGCGATCTGGCATCTGCCCACCCCAATCTTCGCTACTACGGCGGCATGGCTTTTGATCCGGTCCGCGAAACCGCGGGCGAGTGGATGCCCTTTGGCGCGTACCGGTTTTTTCTGCCGCGCTTTCAAATCGAGAATCACGGAACCCACTCGTATCTTGTGTGTAACGTGCTGCTTCGCTCGAGCCGCGATTGCGATGCCCACGCCGAGGACGTGCTCGAGGGTCTTGACGCCCTGAGTTTCCCCGAGAACCCACCAGCGGACAGTCCTCCCCCACCGCGCGACCGGGCCGACCTGCCCGGCCTCAATGGATGGAACGCTCTGGTCGAAGACGCGATGCAGCATATCCAGCGGGGCTATCTCGAGAAGGTGGTGTTGGCTCGGAAATCCGTGTTTACGTATGATGCGCCGCTCGACGCCCTCGCACTGTTTGAGCGCATCGCAGCCCGGGCCTCGGCGGCCTATGAGTTCTACATTCAGCCCGAGCCGGGGGCAGCCTTTTTCGGTGCGACGCCCGAACGGCTGTACCGCCGCCAAGGCCGTTACGTCGAAAGCGACGCCATGGCAAGCACCCGGCCCCGAGGCGATACCGAATCCCAGGACGCCACCTTCGCCCAGGCGCTGCTCGAGAGCGCCAAGGATCGCCACGAACATGCCTGTGTGAGCCGGGCGATTCAGATCGCGCTCGAGGGGTTGTGCCACAGCGTGTATGCAAGCCCGGACGTGACCGTGCTCAAGCTCCCGCAGTGCCAGCACCTTTTCTGCACCATCGAGGGCATCTTGCGCGAAGAGGTGTCGGACGCCGCCGTCATGCGGGCGCTTCACCCAACACCGGCGGTGGGCGGGGCGCCGACCGGCCCGGCGCTACGCTTCCTCCGCGAACATGAATCGTTTGACCGCGGCTGGTATGCGGGGCCTGTCGGGTGGCTCGGACCCGATTCGGCCGAATTTGCCGTGGGTATCCGCTCGGGGCTGGTGCGCGGCAACATCCTGTCGCTATACTCGGGCGCGGGAATCGTCGAGGGGTCGACGCCCGACGACGAATGGAACGAAATCGACACAAAACTAAGCAACGCGCTGAGCGCACTTAACAGATCCGATGACTGATGCCGCCGAGATGCTGAATCATCGCTGGGCCGCCCTGCTGACCGAGGAACTGGTGCGCAATGGGGCGGACATGTTCTGCATCACGCCGGGCTCGAGGTCCACGCCGCTGACCGTGGCGGTTGCGCGCAATCCCGGCGCACGGTGTGTGGTGCACTACGATGAGCGGGGCGCGGCGTTCTTCGCGCTGGGGTATGCCCGGGCGGCGGAAGAACCGGCCGTGCTGATTTGTACCTCGGGCACCGCTGCGGCCAACTATTATCCGGCGATCATCGAGGCCGCGCAGGCGCGTGTGCCGATAATTGTGCTGACCGCCGACCGGCCGCCCGAACTGCTCGACGCCGGAGCCAATCAGACCATCCACCAGCCGGGCATGTTTGGCCCATACGTGCGGTGGCGGTTTGATCTGCCGTGCCCGAGTGCCGCCATTTCGCCCGCGTTCGTGCTCACGACCGTAGACCAGGCCGTTCGCAGAGCCATGGGGCCCGAACCGGGGCCGGTTCACCTGAACTGCCCCTACCGCGAGCCGCTAGCGCCCAACGATGCGGGTGCCGGGTCCTTTGCGGATTTGCGCGCGTCCAGTGGGCCATATACGCAGTATGCGCCCGTTTCGAGAGGAATAGACCCAACAACGCAGCAACACTTGTGCGCCCTCGTCGAGGAAGCCCGGCGGCCTGTGCTCGCCATCGGGCAACTGCAAAGCGGGGCGGATCGGGCCGCGGTGGCAGCGTTGGCGTCCCAAGTGCGGTGCCCGATATTTCCGGATGTGACGTCCGGCCTGCATCTAGGTTTCCCGCATGAATCAATCTTATCCCACTTCGATTTGCTGCTTTCATCGCCCGAGATCGCGAGCGAACTCAGGCCGGACCTGCTGCTCCACATCGGTGGCGCAATGGTGTCCAAATCCTTTCAACTCTGGCTCGAACGCTGCCCCCCCGAGCACTACGTGCGGATTGCAGACCATCCGGGACGCGCGGACCCAGGGCACGTCGTGTCGCTGCATATTGAAGCAGACACCTCCCAGGCATGCGAGGCCATCAAGCCGTGCGGCCTTGCGATCAAAGACTCGGACCGGCTTGCTCTCATTTGGCTCAACCTTATTAGCGAATACCGGAAAAGGTGTGCGCTTTTCCTGGATCGCTACTTCGAAAGGCAGGATGCCTTGACAGAGCCGGCGGTGGCACGGTGTGTCGCGGCCACCGTGAGAGAAGGTGACGGTCTGTTCCTGGGCAATAGCATGCCCATTCGCGACATGCAGCGTTACGCCGCGGGTCATGGCGCCGCGCCCGTCGTGTTTGCCAACCGCGGGGCAAGCGGCATCGACGGCAACATCGCGACCGTGGCGGGGGCGGCACATGCAACAGGACGAACCATAACCGCGATCCTCGGCGACCTGGCGGTGCTGCACGACCTCAACAGCCTGGCCCTCCTGCGCGGGGTGAAGACGCCGGTCGTATTTGTCGTTATTAATAATGACGGGGGCGGGATCTTCCATTTCCTCCCGGTCGCAACCCACACCGATGTGTTCGAGCAGTATTTCGCCACGCCGCA
>SLSB01000025.1 GCA_007130675.1 Candidatus Hydrogenedentota bacterium
ATTCGTTAATGTAGCCACGGCGGAGCCTTGTCGTCTTTTCCCCGAGGAGCGAGTTGAGCAGACCCGTTGTAATTGCGTTTGGATGGTGACGGAAAGCTTTCCGAACAGTTGGGCGAACAGGCGGGAGAGCCGTCGGCAAGGTAATGCGCGTTTTGGCAAAAGCGGTGGCAAGCCGCCGCACTCCAAAGAGGTTCAGGCCTTGGGCTTTCGGGCGGCCTTCTTAAGAGCGGCGGGGGCGGCGGTGCTACAAAGGCGGCAGGCCGGGCGAATCCAAAGCGGTGGCAAGCCACCGCACTCCAAAGGGGTTCTGCTTCGGGGAGGTGGGGCTGGGGCCGCCTTTTTGCGCTGCAGGTGTGAATTATGGTTTACTTTTCGCTGGGCTGGCTTGTTTGTTTTTTTTGACCGTGTGCGTTGTTTGGTGCGGGGCCGGGCCGTGGGTGGAACGTTGGTTCGTTTGCTGGCAGAGGGTTTGGGGCAGGGTTTCGTTACGCGTGACGCATGCGACACCGGGGAGGATGACCGTGGCGCCTGAAACTCATTTTACGTGGCTGGACCTCATTGTTCTCATCGTGTATTTCGCGGGCACGATGGGCATCGGGGCCTATTTTTACTTGACGGGCAAGAGCCGTGACACCGAGGGGTATACGGCGGCGGGCCGTTCGCTCGGGGGCATCGTGGTCGGTTTGTCGATCATGGCGACCTACTTGAGCAGCATCAGTTTTCTGGCGCTTCCCGGAGCGGCGTACATCCGTAACTGGAACCAGTTTGTGTTCAGCCTGGCGCTTCCGTTTGCCGCGTTGATCGCGGTGAAGTATTTTGTGCCGTACTACCGCTCGCGCAAGGAGGTGTCGGCGTATCACCACATCGAGACGCGTTTTGGGCCTTGGGCGCGTTTGTATATGGACGCATGCTACCTGTTGATGCAGATCGGGCGTATGGGTTCGGTAATGTTCCTGATGGCTTTGCCGCTGCACGCGCTGTTGGGGTGGCCGGTGCCGTTGATTGTTGTGGTTACGGGTATCTCGGTGATTGTGTACAGCCTGTTCGGTGGCATCATCGCCGTGATCTGGGCGGACGCGATCCAGAGCGTTGTGTTGATGGCCGGTGCGTTGCTGTGCGTGGTGCTGATGCTGTTCCATATGCCCGAGGGCGCGGGGCAGATCTTCGAGATTGCCCGCGAACACGGCAAATTCAGCCTCGGGAGCTTCAATCCGCTCGAGTTCACGGCCGCCACGTTCTGGGTTGTGTTTGTGTATGGCATTTTCATCAATCTCAACAATTTTGGCATCGACCAGAATTACGTGCAGCGCTACGCAGCCGCGAAATCGGTGCGCGAGGCGGCGAAGAGCCTGTGGCTGGGCGCGCTGCTGTACGTGCCCGTGTCGGCGGTTTTTTTCTTCATCGGCACGTCGCTTTTCGCGTACTACACGGCGCACCCGGAGGCGCTGGCGCCCGAGATTGTCGAGCGCATCGAAGTGCAGGGCACCGGCGATTATGTGTTTCCGTTCTACATCGTAACGCAACTGCCGACAGGCGTAACGGGGCTCTTGATCGCGGCGATCTTCGCCGCGGCGATGAGCACGGTATCCACCAGTCTCAATTCGTCGGCCACCATCTTGCTTACGGATGTGTATAAGCGCTACTGGAGGCGGGATGCCACCGAGCGCGAATCGATGGTCTTCTTGTACGGCAGCACGCTGGTCTGCGGCATTCTTGGGACGCTGGTGGGTGTGGCGATGATGCGGGCCGAGGGTGTGCTCGATACGTGGTGGGCCATCCAGGGTGTATTCGCCGGCGGCATGCTCGGGCTGTTCCTGCTGGGCATGGTCTCGCGGCGGGCGCAGAACCCCGGCGCCATTGCGGGGGTCGTGGCGGGCGTGCTGATAATCGCCTGGCTGAGTCTGCCGTCGCTGCTGGGCGAGGCGGTGCCCGAGGCCATCCGCAATCCGCTGCACGGCAACCTCACCATCGTCATCGGCACGGCTACGATTCTGGTGGTGGGCCTGCTGGTCACCAGTCTGAGCGGGCCGCGCCGGGACAACGGGAACCCGCCGGACGAAGACAGGACGTAGACATTGCTCGCGTGATGGGAGTATCCCGCCAGAATTGAAACCAATTGCATGACGCGCACAGCGCGTCTGATGCCCGCACCAACACTGCGCAGAGCGCCCGAGCGCCGCCTGCATTGTGAGTGGTGAAGACGAAAGGACGATGTGTATGCCAACAAAGGAAGGCCCTAAAGCCGCGGGACGCTATGTGGGCGCCGTGGCGAGAGGGATTCGCGCCCCGATTGTGCGCGAGGGCGACGCCATCGAGGAGATCGTGGCGGAAAGCGTTTTGCGAGCCTCGGAAGCGGAAGAGTTCTCGATCCGCGATAGAGACGTGGTGGGGATTACCGAATCCATCGTGGCACGTGCCCAGGGGAACTATGCCTCGGTCGATGCCATTGTTGCGGATCTGAAGGCCAAGTTCGGCGGCGATTCTCTCGGGATCGTGTTTCCCATCCTCAGTCGAAATCGCTATGCCGTTCTCCTCAAGGGCATGGCGCGCAGCACCAAACACATTGTATTGCAACTCAGCTATCCGTCTGACGAAGTCGGCAACCAGTTAATGGAACAGGAATGGCTGGATCAGCATGGCATCAACCCGTGGACCGATCACCTGACGGAAAAGCAGTTTCGCGAGGACTTCGGCACGAGTATTCATCCGTTTACCGGCATCGATTATGTTGCGTATTACCGGTCTGTGGTGGAAGCGGAAGGGGCGGCGTGCACCATTCTATTTTCCAATCACCCGGAGACGGTCCTTACGCATACGCGCAACGTGCTTGCTTGCGATATTCACACGCGTGCGCGCACCAAACGGCTCTTGATCGCCGCTGGAGCGGAAACGGTATATGGTCTGGACGAAATTCTCTCTTCTTCAATCAACGGCAGCGGGTACCATCCGGAATACGGTCTGCTCGGTTCAAATAAGGCCACGGAAGAGACTGTTAAACTCTTTCCGCGCGACTGCCAGCCAGTGGTGGACCGTATCCAGCAGCTTTTCAAAGACAAGACGGGAAAGACGGTTGAAGTGATGGTGTATGGCGACGGGGCGTTCAAAGACCCGGTTGGGAAAATCTGGGAATTGGCGGACCCGGTGGTTTGCCCGGCGCACACCGCTGGCCTGGCAGGCACGCCCCAGGAGTTGAAGATCAAGTATCTGGCCGACAACCAGTTTGCGGGTCTGGCCGGGCAAGCTCTGCAGGAGGCTATCGCAAGACAGATTCGCGAGAAGAAACACGACCTGGTCGGGGCAATGGAAGCCCAGGGCACAACCCCCCGGCGGTTGACGGATCTCATCGGGTCGTTGTGTGATCTGACATCGG
>SLSB01000598.1 GCA_007130675.1 Candidatus Hydrogenedentota bacterium
AGGTCTTCGGGCGCTTTCTCGGCATACGAGGCGTACAACACCGAGCGGTGGCCCGCTCCCACAATCACGGCGTCCAACGGTTTCGCTGCCATATGTCCCCCTTTCCTTTCGTGCCGGCATTTGCAGGCGCATGTTATGCCCCGCAGCGCTGAGAATATCAAACTGCAGAGCCGGATTGTTTCAATACCACATGGCCCGTGCTTGCGGGGTGCCTCAGAGTGCGAGACGCTTACGTGTCTATTTCGGATATTTCAGAACTTTCAATTGGTGAGGAATTAGGACTATACGCACAACCAGATGGCGAACACCCGGAAAAACGGAGCCGCCGCGGAACGGAAGCATGTGGGGAATCTTTTGACCCGGCCGACAATATTTCAATCTATATGCGACATCCTGTTGCACGTTACTGGGGAAACGAGATGTCCGCTTCAAAAAATAACCCCTTACTTATCAATGGCTTATGGCTCCGTGCGCCTTCTGCGATGGGATAAAGGACCGCACCCTCCATCGTGAGAATCACTTGACATGTACGGCATGTACTGATAGATTATGAGGGCTAGTTAGCGGACTGTTTAATTCAGCCGTCCGGATTATGATGGCTAGTTTGAGGACGGTTTAACTCAGGCGGCCAGATTATGAAGGCGAGTTAGAGGTCTGTTTAACACAGTCCGCCGTTCAAGGTTTTCCCAATTGGGGGATGACTGCCAGAAAAACTGACAGTTATTCAAAGTGCGCTCTTCGGGGCGGCGTGCGCAGGCAACAGGCCATGCGGAAGGAAGTCGCCGAATCAGGTTCGCCCTCGAGACCGCAGGAGGACACGCCAGTGCGGGGCATTTATTGGTCTTTGATGGTAGCGAGCTTGGTGCTTGTGGGGGTGCTGACGGCTGGATGTCCCGGAGAACCGGCAGAATTGCGGCTCTCGCACTCCTCGTATGATTACGGAACCTCCCAGACGGAGTTTTCATTCAATGTTTGGGTAAGCGGATCAAGGACAAGTGTGCCGTTTACCTGTTCTGCTGATAAGGATTGGATCAGCGTAAGCCCGGCCGTTGGAACCGCCACGCGCGATAATCAGGCAACACAGATTACCGTATCGATAGACCGGTCAGCATTCGAAGATGGCACGCATACGGGCACCGTTACCGTTTCGACAGTAGGCATGGGTTCCAAGAC
This sequence comes from Candidatus Hydrogenedentota bacterium, assembly GCA_007130675.1. Taxonomy (GTDB): domain Bacteria; phylum Hydrogenedentota; class Hydrogenedentia; order Hydrogenedentales; family SLHB01; genus UBA2224. The sequence continues at coordinate 1,174 of SLSB01000598.1, forward strand.
GTTTTCGGTGCGGGCCTCGGTGGGCCAGACCGCCCTCGCTGTCTCGGACACTTCACACGACTTCAGTTTTGATACGAATGAATGGTCCTTCGACGTGTGGAACGAGGGCAGCCGCGGCACAACGCTTGAATTCACCGCCTCGGCCGATGTGCCCTGGCTTGCCCTTTCGCCTGAATCCGGGGTCAGCACCGGCAGCGATGATCGCCAAACCGTCGCGGTCACACTTCTCCGCCAAGACCTCGAAAAAGCCAGCTATTCGGGCACGATCACAGTGATATCCGAGCGGGGGCAGGAGAGATCCATCTCCATTACCGCCCGTGATCCGATCCCGGCTATCGGTGTATCGAACACGAGTCACCATTTCGGCACGGTCGAGACCCAGTGGTTTTTGCGTGTATTCAACAACGGCGAACCGGGAAGCGTGCTCGAATTCACGGTTTCGAGCCAGCAAGACTGGATCACGCTGTCCCCTGAGTCCGGCACCTCCCAAGACTTTAACGACGAAATCGTCATTGGAGTAACCATCGACCGCAGCGGGTTCCAGGCTGGCGAGAGTCATGAAGGCCAAATCAGCGTGGCCGCACCAGGAATCACCCCCCAAACCATCACGGTACGGTTTGACATGCCCACGCCCGCGCTCGCGGTATCCAGCAATCTGCTGGATTTCGGCGGCACGGACACCACGCGCACGTTCCAGGTATGGAACCCAGGCGAGATGGGCAGCATTCTCGAGTTTGCGGTGGCCGCGCCTGCCGACGAATGGATCACCGTCGACCCTGCAAGCAGCTCGTTGCCGGAATCCGCCCCGCCTCAAGAAGTCGAAGTGACCATCAACCGTGCGGCAATGGTGGCCGCCCAGACGAAGCAGTCTATCCCCTACCGGACGACGGTTGGCTCGGGAGCAGACGCCATCACGGTGGCCGTCGTCGAGGGAACGCCCTACCAGATGGGCAGAAGCCTCGGCGAACTGATGGCCGATGAGATCGCCGCGAATCTGGCCAGTTTTCTCGCCTACGCATCAGGGGGAGGCATTGACATGGCCGAGCTCGACGAGGCGTGGGCCATGGTGTCGCCGTTCATTGATTCGCAGTTTACCGAAGAGCTTCGCGGCGTGGCCGATGGCTTGGCGGCTCGAGGATACGCAAACCGCTACCAAAGTTTGGTCCGGGCCCACATGATTCCGGTTATTCAGACGTACTCGTGCAGCGGAATTGCGCTTTGGGGACCCGCTTCCAAGAGTGGACACCTCTACCAGCTTCGCAATCTCGACTGGACGCTCCATTCGGGCGCGCAGGATCACCCCTGGGTGGTGGTGTACCATCCCGTGGACGGCATACCGCACGCCAATGTGGGCTTTGCCGGTATGCTGGGCTGCATCGCGGGTATGAACGCCAAGGGCATCGCGTTATCCGAAATGGGCGACAGCCCCGCGAGTGAGATGCCCTACGACCTCGATGGCGAGCATTTCGCCACCTTGCTGCGCAAGGTGCTTTACAATGCCGACAACCTGACCGAGGCCCTCGCCATTCTCGAGGGCACCCCGCGCATAAAGCGGTATCACTATGTCTTCGGCGACGGACGAGGCGAGCGGCGCGCCGTCAAAATCAAGGCGCACGCCCCCGAGACGCCGCCCAACGACCTCATCATCTGGGGCGACAACGACCCGGCCGATCCGGTGCTCGATAAAGGCCTCGGCATTTTCGAGGGGGTGGTCTATCACGCCGAAGGGCGCGATCCCGCCGCATATGAGCACCTGACCGCTAATTACGGAAATTACGACAGCGCCAAGATGATCGAATTGTCGCGCAACGTGTCAACACGCGGTTCGAGCGTGATGAATGTCGTCTACAACGCGACGAGTCTCGATATGTGGGTAGCCTTCGCCGAAGGCCCGAACTCCGAAGCCTTCGAGCGCCAGTATGTCCACGTGAATCTTCGCAATTACTTCGTGCTGCCCACGGAATACGAGGGCGCCATCGAAGTCACCGACGATACCGGCCTGAGCGAAACGATCCTTGTGCGGGCGCGCAAGGCCGAGGCCGCGATCGGCGTCTCGGCCAATTCCCACGACTTTGGGTTCGGAGAGAATCCCGAAGAAGACACGTGGGACTTCTACGTGTGGAACGCCGGCGACGGCGGCACCGCCTTGAATTTCAATGTCGAGGCCGACGAGGCCTGGCTTTCCGTCACTCCCG
>SLSB01000263.1 GCA_007130675.1 Candidatus Hydrogenedentota bacterium
CGAATAACTGAGGTGGATGGCGCTAAAACGCTCACATACCTGCGGTTGACCAACACACGGCTGGGGCTGAACATGAATTTCCACGAAGCCAGATTGGTTGACGGTGTCCAGCGCATTGTCACCATCTGGAATGAGAAATTCTCTGCGACCCTCTGCGGCCTCCGCGCCTCTGCGTTGGGTCTTATTTTGCCGTAGAGATCAACTTGTCGTCAGATGGATTCGCCTAAGGTGATGAGCGTGACCCGGGCGCGGGGGTTGGGCTCGGCCGGGGCATCGCACCCGAAGGTGACGGGGTTGTCTCCGGGTACGACTGCGGGCACCGTACCCTCGGGAGTCACGTCGCGCAGGAATTCCCCGTTGCGTCCGTAGAGTTTGCAGTCGTCCATCCCGTGAAATTCGAGGTAGGCTCCGGTGGGAATCTCGACGGGGAACGTGATGGTGGCGTCTCCGATGGTGACCGAGGGATTCACAAGCGTGATGTCGAGCAGCGGCAGGGCTTTGATCGGGCTGAGATAACAGGTGACCGGGGCGCCCTCGGGGAGATTGTTGTACCACAGCGACAGCGATTCGATGTGGGCGTGGTTGATGTCTTCGCGGAAGATGGCGTAGTTGCCGCCATAGGGCCATCCCCATTCGGTAATATTGGCGCCTTCATGCTCGATGAGCTCGAAATACCGCCAGCCCGTGAAATCCACCCGCACATAATGGTCGCCGATGCCATGCGTGATGTGCGAAGGGCTCATCAGACGGATATTCAGCAGTTGATCTTGGCCGTCACCGTGTACCCACACCCCGAGCGCCTGTTGTTGTGCAATATTCACCACGGGCGAATAGGTCTTGCCGTATTTGAGCCATGAACCTCTCGGGGTAGCGTGGGGGCTTGCCGCGGTGAACACGCCGCTGGCTTCGCCGTTGATTACCTGTTCCGTGCTGCGCTCGAGCGCGCCCTCGATGCCGTCTTTCGCTTGGAAATCGGCGAAGGTCTCGGCCGGGTTCGTGAAATCCTCGAGCACCACGGCGTCGGGATGGTCGTAGGGCGCGGCGGACATGAGCGTCTCGATGCGCAGGCGCAGGGGCTGCGAGTCGAAGGGGTTGCGGCTGGTCCAGGTATTGGTAAACCCCTTCGTATCGCGGATAACGTGTTTTGCGTAGTCCACGCGCTGGAAATAGGGGTTGCCTTCGGCATCCTCGCGCAGGGTGAATTCGGCGCCGGGTTTCTTGAGTTCGTCTTTGACCGATTGCGGGAAATGCTGCGCGTGGCGCAACTCTTCATAACGGCGGAAAAGCGGGGCGAGGCGCTGATATGCGGGAATGGTGTCGATATTGGTCGGATTGACGCCCATCAGGCTGAGTCCCGCGTCGGTGCCGATGCACTTGGCCAGGAGGTATTCGATGTCGTCAGGGAATGTGGGTTCGTTGCGGGGATTGGTCCATACCTTGACGGCCCACCAGCCGAGATTCATGGGCAGAAACATTTTTCCGCCCGCGAGGTTGGCCGCGGCGTGAACGTCGATAAATTCCTTATGCGATCGGTTCGGGTGGTCCCATGCGCCCATGCGCGCCCGGACGTACCAGAGATGGTGATGAAACGTGCTCATCTCGAACAAGGCGGGCTTTTCGAGGCGTTTGGCTATTTCGAAGACGAATTTCGACCCGTAATGCCAGCCGTTCGCGTGCCCGGCCAGTACGTCTTCGCCGTCGAGCGCATCCAGATAGATCATATCGAAGCCGCACTCGTTGTAGACCTCGGCGGTGTTGGCTGCAATCTCGGCCAGCAGGGTCGAATCGGGATCCGGCGCGAACAGCCCGAAACACTCGAGGAGGTGGTGCACCTCGGCGCCTTTCGGATGCGCGGACACGGTCGTGCCGTGCGCGCCCCGCGTGCATTCGGTGAAGGCATACGGCGGCTCTTTGGACAGTCCCGCATAGATGATGAGCTCGTCACCGATCTGGAGGGTCACGCTGTTACGCACAAAGAACCCCGTGGTCGTCGACATGTTTTCGGTGGACTCGAGCACCGGCACGGTGACCGCGTCGGCGGGCAAATCTTCGGCCAACGTGAATGTGGCACTCTTGCCCAGCCGCGGGTCGGGCACCGGCGTGACGTAGGGCGTGTCTTTGGCGATGAAGAACGCATACGTATGCAGCCCCGCCGCAATGCCCGCTTCGTGCAGTTTGTCGATAACGGCTTTTACGCTCGCGCGGCCGTTTGGAAAGAGGTCGGGATGCGGCCGGTAATCGCCGAACCGCAGTGATCTGCCGGTGTGGAAATCGATCTGGTTCAAGCCCAGCCGTTTGACCAAAGCGATCCATTCATCGACCGTTTCCTCGGTGCAGTGTCCGAAATCGAAGAGATACGAACCCCGGTTGATCTCGGCATCGAGCGCCCACGGGCCGCCGATATCCGACTGGGGAATGTCCTCGGCCGCACTCACCACGTCCTTCATCACATCGCGCAACTGGGCCTGAGGGCATCCGATGACCGCAACCTTCGCCCCTTCGAGGCCGAAGCGCGGGTAACACATCGCCCGGAGAAAGTTGTTCGGTCCCGGTATCTCGGGCACGCGGGTTTGAAGGTTCAGCGCCAGCGCGCAGCATGCAAACGGGTCGTCCAGCGAACCGGCGAGCGACAACGGCACGTGCAGGAAGATCAATTCCTCGACACCCCCGCCCGTGACGGAGACGACTTCCATGATCATGTGCCGGGCATGCATCTCGACGCGCAATGCGGCTTCCACGTCGGTCTCGCCGAAACCCAGGGTCAGCACGCCGTCGCTGAAGACCGCGCGCAAAGCGTCTATCATGCCGTCGGCAGTACGCACGAGCGCCACCCGGCTCGGCACGGTGTCTCTCAGGTAGTCGGTTCCGGAAGCCTTGTCGATGAACGCCAGATTATGCCCGTCCGCGGCAATTTCGTAGCGGAAACTGTCGTTTTCGAGCACAATGGCCGCGGGAGATTCGCCAGATTCCTGCGCCGGCGTCCCGATTCCCAATGACAACAGCAGCCCTGCGAGCGCGAACACCTTTGCTACATACAACCCGGTTCTGTGTCTCATGACTCACTTGCCTCCCCTTGACAACCTCACCCGGAATAAGCACGCCGTCAACCGATGCATCATACACCCATGCAACGCCGCGTTCGAATCGGCTGTCGCCGATGCGTGGAAGAGTGGCGCGCTCAGGAAACCGCGCCACAGCGGAGCAGGAAGCTCTCAAAACGTGCAAGAGAACCTGCTCTTTCATTCTGAGAGCGATTGTCTATGCCCCGGCAAGATAGAGTTCTCGTCGTAGACGATTACGATATGCGTTTCCCCTGTAGCGTCCGGCCTTGTGCCGGACGTCTGGTGGGCCGGACGTCCGGCACAAG
>SLSB01000016.1 GCA_007130675.1 Candidatus Hydrogenedentota bacterium
ACTTTCCGTGCGAGTTGGGCGCCGTATCGCTCGGCGCGCGCGAACGTGCGTTCGCCGCTTTCGGGTTGCATCCATCCGCCGATGCTTCCCTGGAGAAACAGGTGTTCGCCGGGCAGGTTCTCGCGCATGGTTGCGTAGAATGCCCCCACCCAATCGGCGCTCACCTCGGTCGTGTTGCCGTCCAGCACGGTGGTGTGGCAGGCAAAGTGGGTAAGGGTGGCGATAGACCGGCCTGTGGGGTCCGTGCATTGGAGAATCGTCACCGTTCGGTCAACTACTCCGGGCTCGCTGTCATTCACCGCCCAGTCCGGCCCCTCGGTCTTGGCAAAGGCAAGCGTTGCGGGCTCGAGCGCCGCGGCCGCCGCGGCCACTTGATCCGATGCGGTCTCGATCAACAGGTTCAAGTATTCCGGGTCACGCCCCGTTGTGGTGAAGTCGGGTCCGTAAATGCCGATGACATCGGGTGAACAGTGGGTATGTGTCGATTGGACGATGACGCGTTCTGGAGGCAATTGAATTCCCTGGACCTTTTCAGCCGCCCGGGCGCGGATCTCCTGCGTCGTATCGTACATGACGCCGATACTATCCAGAACGACCAGAGCCACAGGCGTCTCGCCGTCGTCGAACACGACCGCCTTTGCGTACAGGTTGTCATGAACGCCGGTGGATTGGCGGCTCGGGCTGTATCCGGCCAGCCAGGTGCCCTCTTCGGGATTGATCGGTGCTGATGAGGCGCCTACCCGCAACACGAAGGCTTCGGTTTCCGGCACGTCCTGTGCACAGGACACGGCCAAGACAACGATACCTATCCAGATGAACCAGCGTTTGCTCATGACAAAGCTCCCTTTTCTCGACCCGTGCGGCCACAATCCATTGCAATAGAATCTCCATTCTACGTCAGAAACGTCGAGACAGCCCATTTCCTTCCGCCAACCATCGCGTTGTTCTCGAACCCGCCATGCGGCTCCCGGCGCCAGCGAGAGGGCATCTGCTAGGTCTTAGCGCGGATCTCATCGAGCATCTCGAGCGTCCGTAACGACAGTCCTCGTGCTTGATCCAGCACGTGTTTTCCTCTGCCGTGGCGCAGTTCGAGGCGCATATGGGTCAGTTCCCGGGCCAGGGGCAGGACCTTCAGCCCGAGCTCGCGGGCCAGCTCTGCCTTGCCCATGCCATGCAGGCGGCATAGCGCACCATCGCACGCGCACAATCCGGCGCTGGCCTCGATGATGCGGCTGCGCGCATCGCTGATTTCGGGGTTTTCATAAATGAGGTCGAGCAACCGGTCGCGTGCCCAGTCCATGTGGGCCAATTTTTCGAGGGTATCACCTTCTCGGGGGCCATTGAGGAATTCCTCGATGGGGCTCACATCGATGTTGTAATGCCGGGCCAACCGCATGTTGATCGAAAGCTGCTGGCGGTCGTCTTCCATGAGCCGCTGGGCGACCACGTCCCGGAAATGAAGACACTTGTCTGGTGTCGCGATAAGAAACATATGTGCCTGCCCGGGAAACATTTCGAGGTGGCGCTCGAGGGGCATCCGCTGCCATTTGCGGTCCTGGACGAAGTCGGAGAGGTCGTAGACGTCATATTCCTGCACGAAATCGGGGTTGATGCTCAGGTTGATGGAAGCCATGCCGCGTATATCATGACTGACGAGGAAGATGATGCTGTAGCCGGAACCAAGTAGGCGGGAAGCCGTAGTGAGGGGCACGCCATTTGGCAACAACGCCTTGTCTTCCGAACGCAGCGTCATGGAATAGGAGCCCTCTGGGATTGGTTCGGGCCGCGCACCGAGAAGCAATGGCGCGATCGCGTTGATTCGTTCCATGCGATTGTCCAGTTCCTGCCACAAATCGCTGAAGGTCAGGAACGGCCCGGTCAGCGTGCGTTGGCACGAGCCGCCTATCCAGATGGGGACATTGTGAAAGGAGTAGGTGAAGAAACCGCGGGCACCGGTGGCAAACGAGGAGTTGATCATGAGACGCAGTTCGGGGCAGGTCGACCAGTCGGGAGCATTGTTGCCCCAGACATACCCGGGCGCCACCACCCAGAATTGTTGCCCCTTACTGAGATTGAGATGCGTTTCGAGAACCTCTTGCACCCCCCACGAATTGCGCGAGTGGAAATGGTTGATCCCCGTCGCTGCGAAATAGGGCGCCAGCAACGCCAGTTTGCCCGGGCTGTGGGTTGTCAGCACTAACGGATGATTGGGGTCGGCCTCGTGGATCATGTCGCGCAAATGCAGCAGCTTCTGAAAGTCTTTCTCGCGCGGTTCTGTATTCAGCCCCCAGGCAAGAAGCCCGGGAATGTCGGCATTGGGGCGCACCAGCTCGTCGACACTCTCGCGCAACGTTTCGAGGTCGTCCGCGAGCGGAAGACCGTACATAGGCACGAATTTCACGCCATATTCGCGCGCCGCCGCCTGCATCTCGCGCCAGTCGTCGTTGGTAAAGCGCTCGGCATTCTCGATAACCACGCAGTTCTGGTGATGCCGCACCACATCTTCGAAAAGAAGTTGCCAGTATTCGCTGACCGAGATGCCCAAGGTCTGTGAGAGGCGCTGAGCCATTTCGGCATCTACAAAGACGCCCAAGGGCAAGAACTCATCAAGCACAGGCGCGGCCGGCGGGGGTGTTTCGCTTTCGAGGCGCGCGGCGTCGTGTTCGCAGGCTGTGGTCTCCTCGGGCGTCATAGCGCGAAACCGCACTTCGCGTATCTCGACGGTCTCGGTGGCGCGCACGGTCGAGTACAGGCGGAGGATCAGCGCATCGAGCTGCGGTGGAAAGCCCGCATGCTGGATCTTCCGGGCCACCGTGCGCCAGCGCTGCGTGGGCTGCAATGCGTCGAAGGCCAGTCCGCCGGGATAGGCCCAGATATAGGCCAGACGCGCGTTTTGGCTGGTGCAGCGGTACGTGATCTCGAGGATGGGAAACCGCTCCAAGTCCACGGGTAGCCGTTCATCGCGCGTGCCCAGAGAGCCCAGGGGCACCCAGTAGGCGGGTTCATCGGAAGGCAACGAGTCGAGGCGGTGGACGTCCTCGAATTTTCCTTTCAATTCGACGGCGTGGTCGGCCCTGCTGCGTGCTGCGGGAATATGCACCCATTCGGTGAACGCGGGCAAGTCGCTGGTGGTCCAGTTGGCGAGGTCGTCTGGCCCGAAGGCGATGTGTTCGACCTGGTCTCGCTTGGCCTCGTCAGGGGCCGAGAGAACCGTTTTAAGATAGCCTGAATACTCGTACACCATGCCAGGGGCTCCTTCTTTCCAGGGTCTATCCGTGCTGCGCGGAGCTGATACGGGTTTTGCGGCGGCCCGACAGCGCTTCGTCTACAAACACGCCTATCAGAATTGCTCCGCCTATCACCACATACTCGAGTTGGCTCGGGATATTCAAGATGGTCACCAGATTAATCAAAACGCGAATAAGGGCCGCGCCGATAACCACGCCTAGAATGTTGCCTGAGCCGCCACGCAAGCTGCAGCCTCCGAGCACGACGCCCGCGATGGCATACAGCTCGTAGAAATTGCCGAACGTGGCCGGGCTGACAGAGTTAATGTTGAACCCGAACAGTAGAGCCCCGATCCCGCATATCAGTGAGCAAACCGTGTAGGCCAGAATCTTGAGGCGTTGCGTTCGGATGCCGCTGAACCGGGCGCTCTCTTCGTTTGCTCCGAGCGCGAAGATGTGCCGCCCGTGGGGCGTGAAATGGAAGAACGCGGTGGTCATTACAGCAAGACCGATGAAGATCAGAAACGGTACCGGTAAGATCGAGTTTTGGGTGGGCAAAAAACCGTTGGCCAGCCAGTTCCAGACCGGATAGGCCGATGTGGAACCAAACCCCTGCGTTGCATCTTGTGCGATTACTCGTGCGAACCCACGGTAAAAAAAGAGCCCGCACAGCGTGACGACAAACGGCTGCATGCGGGCTTTGGTCACCAGTACTCCATGCCAGAGCCCGATAAGCGCCGATAGACCCATGACCAGCGGCATGACCACCCACGGGCTCCACCCCTCGCCCCTGCCCAGAAGAAAAGCGGCGAGTGTCGCAATCAGGGCGACCACGCTGCCCACTGACAGGTCAATTCCGCCCGTGATGATCACGAACACCTGCCCCAGGCTGAGAATGCCGAACAACCCGATTAACGCCAGCACGCTGCGGGCGTTTTGCGGCGTCAAGAAGCGTATCGTGCCGCTCTGGAGGTATTCCCAGACGCACGCGACCGCAATCAGGCCGGTGAGCAGTCCGGCAAGCCCGAGAACCTTTCTCACGATGTGCCCGTTTGCTCCTTGAGTTGGGCCCAGAACTCGTCCACGCTCTCCTGGGTAATGGTTCTTACGGGAACGATGATGCGCTGGTCATCCGGAATGCGCGCGTGGTCGCCGTGCGCCAGTTCATAGAGCAGTTTTACCGACTGGTAACCAAACTCGAAGGGCTGTTGCACGATGGTGCCCGCGATATGGCCGTCTTTGACGCCTTGGAGAGTTTCGGTCTCTTCGTCAAAACAGACAATCTGCACCTCGTTCAGTTTTCCGGCGGCCCGGACCCCGCTGAGAATGGCCGGTCCGTTGTAACTCCACAACCCGACCAGGCAGGCGAGCTGCGGATGAGTGGTTAGAGCGTCTTGGGCGTTTGCTTTTGCTTTCATGCGGTCGGTTTCGTCGGTCCGCGTATCGAGAATTCGAATGTTCGTGCCTTCGAGGGCATCCTCGATGCCCCTCTTGCGGTCCTGCGCGTTCTGCGCATCGAGCGTGCCGACAAACAACATGATATCGCCACCTTGGGGTAGGGTTTTCTTGATCAACTCGCCCGCGGCCATCCCGGCCTGGTAATTGTCGGTACCGATATAGCAGACTCGAGCACTGTCCGGGGCGTCGGAATCTTGCGTGACCAGATTTACCTGCGCTGCAGCCTCATTGAGTATGGCCGTCTGATTCTCGGGATCAATCGGGCTGATGGCAATGCCCGAGACGCCCCACGTGATCAAGTCGCGCACGATTTGCTGCTGTTCCTGGGCTGTTCCCTGAGGCGGGATCCTGAAGATGACTTCGCAGTCCAGTTCCCGGGCGGCCTTCTCGGTGCCTGCCTGCGCGATCTTCCAGAAATCCGAGGCGTTGTTGGTCACAAACGCGACGGTAGTCTTGTCGGAAACGCCCCCGCCCCCGCACCCGCTCACAGCCACAGCCGTCACCAGAAGTCCAATCCCAACGGTCCGCATCGCTCACCCTCCCCTGAGTTAGGCCCGCACGCTGTCGAACGGCTAGTGTAGCGCGAATCCGCCACCGGTGCAAAATGCAGGCACCGAGCGCGCGGCATGCCGCCCCGCCGGCGGCCGTTGCCAATGGGTAGGCCAGGAGACCGACCCTGTGCTTCCGACACGCCTGCGGCTACCGTCCCTCACGTTTTGATTTGCGTACGCTCGTGCGCGTTGTTTGCTGGCGCACGGAATGTTAGACTCTCCCCTTGCCGCTTAAGTTTGAGTATAGCGTTGCTTGCCCCGTTTGCGTATAGAAAGCCTCATTATGCAGGAGGACCGAAGAATGTCACTTGGCAAGCTGGCCACAGGGTGGGGGCGCGCCGTCGCGATGGCGGCATGTGCGTGGGGATTGGGCGGGTGTTCGCTGATTCCACCGTTTTGTGGGTATACGCCAGCGATTTGCGGCGCGGATGGCGTCGCGGCACTCGAGAAAATCGACCTCGGGGGCATGCAACAGGCCGTCCTCATGCGTGGTAATGATGTTTCGAACCCCGTGTTGTTGTGGCTGCATGGGGGGCCGGGAGCCGCCCAGATGCCCGTGGCGCGGCATTTCAACGGTGACCTCGAGCGTAACTTTGTGGTCGTGCACTGGGACCAGCGCGGAGCCGGGCTCTCCAATCCGCGTGATTTCGACGAATCCTCGATGTCGGTCGAGCAATTCGTGGCCGACACCCACGAATTGACGCAGTACCTGAAACAACGATTCAACACCGATCGCATCTTTCTTCTCGGGCACTCATGGGGCACGCATATCGGCATCGAAGCGGTCTCGCGCTGGCCGGAAGACTACCATGCATATATTGGCGTGAGCCAACTGGCCAACACACAACTCGCCGAGGAAATCGGATGGTCATGGCTGCGGCAGCAGAGCCAGGGAACACGCCGCGAAAGCGATGTTGCGGAGATCGGCCCGCCGCCCTACGTCGAACACGACCGCTACGTTGCCTATGCGAGGATGATCGAGTCGTTCGGCGGCGGAATGGATGTCGGCATGGTTCGGCTCGCGTTTGCCGCGCTCCGGGCGCCCGAATACTGCATGTGCGACTATTTCGCCTGGCTCGGCGGCAGCACGCGGGGCAGCGGCCCCATGTGGGACCCCGAGAAGCCGTTTGACGTTTTTGAACGGGCGCCGCGTCTCGATGTGCCGGCATATTTCCTGAGCGGCCGAAATGACTACAACACGCCGGGCGAACTGGTCGAGCAATATTACGATATGCTCGATGCGCCGGCGGGCAAACAAATGATTTGGTTCGAGAACTCCGCCCACGCCCCCTTCATGGGCGAGCCGGACAAGTTTTTCCAGGAGCTTGTGCGCATTTCGCGTGAAGCCGGGGTGCGCTAATCTCGACCTTTTCCCAGCCAGAGGCGAGAAAAACATGGCGTTGCCAGCCGCTAGCGCTTCCCGAAGGCCTCAGGCGCCTTCTTTGGCAGTCAACTCGAGCAGGCGTTTGTTCATGGTTCGCAGGCGCGTGCTCATTGTTCCGATGATGTTGAGGAGCATGCGGATGGCGATGCGCTTGGTCATGAGCTTCTGGAAAAAGGTTTCGCTCAGAACGAACAGTTGCGAGGTTTCAGCCGCCATCGCGGTGGCGCTGCGCGGTTCGTTGTTAATCAGGGCCATTTCGCCGAACATGTCGCCGGCGCTCAGGTCGGCCAGATGTTTTTTGCCGTCAAGCAGACTGACTTTCCCCGAGAGAATGACAAACATCTGGTTGCCAGTCGTGCCTTTGTAGAAGATGACGTTGCCCTTTTCCATGGTCATGGTGAGACCGCGCGCAAAGATTCTGGCCACATCTTCTGGGCTGATACCTTTGAAGAGGTCCACCCGCTTGGCCAACATCGCGTGCGTCGGATTTGGCGTCATGGCGTCCGTCCTTTCCCGAGGATTGGCACCCTCGCTCTATCAGCTCCGCGTAACGGGCGATGGAGGGTAGCGGAGCCCAGACCGGGTCATCCCATTTACACCACGTATATGTACCGGCTGCAATTCGTGCAGGTATGCATGTGCTCGGGATCCAGGCGGACTTTTTGCACGAATTGCGACGGAAGCTTCATGAAACAGCCCTGGCAGGTATCGCCCTCGACAGACACGAGGGCCGGAGAACGCGCCTTGTTCAACCGGTCGTAGTGGCGCAGAATGCGCGGCGCGACCAGTTCCCGGATATTCTCGATGCGATCGCGAATCTGTTTCTTGCCCGAACGCGCATTGGCCAGCATCTCCTCGCACAATTGCAGCCGAGCGAGCAGAATAATCTCGGCATGTCCGTCGGGCACTTGTTCAATGGCCGGGTCGGCCTTGAGCTTGCGCAACTTGCGTTCGGACGCCTCACCGAACCGTTCGGATGCCGTCTCGAGAATATCGAGGATATCGTCCGCCGTCTCGGCCTTCATGATCTCGGCAAGGTCTTTGGGATCGCTGAGCAGTTTGGCAATCGTTGCCACGAAGTTGAGGTAGGTCGTTTGCTCACTCGGCGGGTAACAGATAAGAAAGATGATCTTTACCGGCTGGCGGTCCACCGCCCGGAAATCGAGCCCTTTCGGCACGCGGCCCACGGCACACGCCAGCGCTTTCATGCCGGTGACCCGGGCATGGGGGACGGCGATGCCCTTGCCGATGCCCGTGCTCTCCGTGACCTCGCGCGCGAGGATTTGGTCCAACGCAAGTCCGGGCGATTGCATCTTTTTCTTCTCGAATAGAAGATTGATGAGTTCCTTGAGGGCATCGGCCTTATTGTCGGCCTCCATCTCCGGCACGACGCACGATTTCATGATGTATTTCGCGAGATTCATTGCAACGGCTATCCTCCTGCTGGAATCATGCAGAGATGACGGTGTCTGGCGCTTCCCCCGGCACTGGGTCTTCGAGGAACGCTGCATATAGCGCACCCTCTCGCTGACAACGGTTGCTTCTCTGCGCTTATCAATACCAGACCGTCGTTATGAGCGTAGGCTCCTGCGGATTCACTCCGTGATGGTGCTCATAACAGAAGACCTGGGACACAATTCTCGCCTCGACCTGATTCTTTTCAAGCCACTCATTTATGGTGTTTTCCATTTCATGAAGTGACTCGGCACTGACTTTCGTCTGAAACGTGCGCACTCGCATTCCTAGCCTCCATCCGCATTATGATCGGCCGCCGCGCGGTTTCCCTGCGTCGACGCCCTCTTCCGCTGGGGCACGCATCTCCAAGTATACCACGCCAAGCGAGTTGCGCGTTAGTCCGGATTTCCCGTCAACGTAGGGCCTGTGGGAGACTCGGATGCCCGTGAGTTGAAAGCCGGGGAATACCCGGGTCAATCTATCGGCGAAGCGCATGCAATCTCGACGATTTCGGCGGCAATTTCGCTCAGGTCGCGGCCATCCGTGGGGATGACATAATCCGCAGCGTCTTCGTAAAGTGGCTGGCGCACCTCGAGTAGTTCCTCGACTTCTTCGATGAATGATTTGGCCCCGGTAATTGATGGGCGGTTTTTATCGTCTTTGATGCGGTCTTTGATGGTGTCGGCCTCGGCAGTGAGCCAGTAGAACGTCCCGTTGGTCTTGAGCGCGGCGACGTTTTCCGGGCGCTGGACCACCCCGCCGCCAGTGTCGATCACGGTGTTGGTCATTGCCGCGGCTTGGGCGCAGACGGCAGTCTCGAGTTCCCAGAAGCGTTGCCAGCCTTGCCGCTGGACGATCTCGGCAATCGAGCACCCCTCTCGTTTCTCGACTTCATCGTCAATCCGCAACAGCGAGCGATTCGTGGATAGTGCCACCAGTTCGGCGACGCTCGATTTTCCCACGCCGCGAAACCCAATCAAGACGATATTCATGTCTTCTTCCTTACAGGCGGTTTTTTGGTTGCGCGCATCCTTCGCCGGGTACTGCCGAGAGTATAGTATTGTTCAGGCTTTCAGGGGAAGTCTGAATGATGGTCGCAATTGCTCAGGCAGGTGAAGCCATTTTGCGGCTAGTCGGTTACTTCCACGTGCAGCAGTCCGGAGGTGGTCTGGCCGGCGGCGTCGGTCGCCGACAACGTGACGGTGTAATTTCCGGGGGCTTTGTAGGTATGTTGAACAATTCTCTGTCTGGCTCTTCCGCCGTCGCCAAACTCCCAGCGGACGCGCCTGATGGCGTCGAATGTCAGGATGGAATGGCCGACCCCGGCCTCGAATACGGGCTCGATAGACACGGGAAGCCGCCCCGCGGGACTGTAGAGCCACTGCATCGCGTCAAATTCGACGGGTTCGCCGACGGCCAGCTGCAGGGGCTCTTCCGGCGGCCGCATCGCGATGGCGCTTTTTCCAAGCAACGCTTCGGCCACGGCGCTCATGGCGGCGCTCGAGGCTGCGGGGTCGGAATACATCACCACGATGGCGTCTGCCTCCCTCACGTTTCCCAGAGTGTGCGGGTACCCTACCAGAACCACGACCACTTGGGAGCCTTGTTGTTTAAATTTGCGTATGAGCTCGACCTTGCCCTGGGGGCGAATTTCGTTGGTCAATACGATGACTACCGTGCGCACACCCCCGGCGCGGGAGGTTAACCGGTGAATCTCGAACTTGTAGATCTCGCCCCCATGCCTTGCAGTGGCGATGCGTTGTTGTGCGACATGCTTCAACTCTTTATTGAGAGGTTCGTATAGTTCGGGCACGCCAATCACCCCGGTGATGCCTACCGGCACGGAGTGATCGCGCGAAAGGGGCAGCACCGCGTTGTTGTTCTGCACAATCGTCACCGAGCGTCGCTCGATGCGCTGTGCCGCTTGCGGATAGGCCCTGCGCTTCTCGAGTCGGTCGGCTTCCCTTTCGCTGGGCATTTCCCGAGTACGCAAGCCCAAATCTTCCTTAAGCTGCAGCAGGCGCGTCACCGAGGTGTTGATGGTGCTCTCCGGAAGGTCTCCGTTTTCGACGGCGCGCACGATGGTCTCGGCCGCCTTCATGACATGAATGCCCGACCGCTGCCAGAGCAGCATGTCCGCCCCGGCTCTCAGGGCCGCGACCGCCGCATCGCCCTGCGTGGCGCCGCCTAAGGCGGTCAGACCGTCGATCGGGCCGGCGACCACGATTCCCGGGTAGAGCAGTTCATCGCGCAGCAGCTCCTTCATGACTTTTGGCGACAGGCTTGCCGCCGCGTGCTCTTTGTCGAGATGGGGCGTGAGAATATTGCCCACCAGGAGCATGCGCGCGCCGGCCATGACCGCCCGTTGGTAGGGAATCAGATCTCTTGAGGCCATGGCCGTGGCCGGAGTCAACAGCACCGGGGGCGCGTCGCCCGTGAAGTTCCACGCGCCGCCCGGAAATCCGGTAAACAGCACCGCCAGCTCGCGCTTGCGGAATGCGTCGAGAAAGATCTCGGCGGTTTCGCCCACAAAGGCAGGGTCCGCGCCCAGGCACTGCAGCCCGCCCTTAGCTTCGGGAAGCTCGGGGGCGAGGGCCAGAGACGGTCCGGCCTGAAAGGAAAAGCCCATTGCGGCCAGGTGCTCGGCGTACAAATCGGCAAGCTCGCGCGTGGCTGCCGGGTCGTTCGCGGCAGCGACCGCCAGCATGGACGGCAACGGCGCGAAAAAACCGCCCTTGTTGGCGCCCAACACGACCGGCAGTTCGGCCAAGTCCGCACCAATCAGCATCGGGACGCCGTGGCGGTTCTGCACGGGGTTCCTCTGGAGAGCGGCCGCATAATTCAGGCCGCTGCGGGGCCGCGTCACGTTGGCGATGATCGCCGCGCCCGGCGTATAGGCCTCGATAAGCTGGCGCTCGGAAGCGTCGGGCGCCAAGCGCCCCTGCATCGTCACCATCAGGAGCTGGGCAACCCGTTCGCGCAAGCTCATCGCCGCGATGGCGCTCTCGATGGTCCAGGGGGCTGGCGGGTCCCCGGCTCGCTGCCTCTCGGCCTGTTCGGCCGTTTCAGACAGCCCGAACCCGCGCACTTGCGCAGCAACCGAGGCCGGCATGCACGTCCCGGCAATTATAACCGCCAATGCAATCCATCGTTTCATAATCTGGCTCCTCGAGAAAGATTCTACCAGCGGGTCTCTGTTGGAGCAATGAATCTTTTTTTGCGGCGCTCGGTCACATTGACAGTGTGGATCGCCATTTCTATAATGCCCGTTCCTGCGTATGTGTGAATTGGCTGCCCAAGCCGGGATTCAGGAAACCATGAACGATAAAGATCGTATACGAGAAGGCCTTTCTTTTGACGACGTGCTGATTCGTCCGGCGAAGTCGGATGTATTGCCGCGCGATGTGGACATCACGACGCGGCTGACCCGTTCGATATCGCTGAACATTCCGCTGGTCAGCGCAGCGATGGATACCGTCACCGAGGCGCGGCTGGCCATCGCCATCGCGCAGGAAGGCGGGTTGGGGTTCATCCACAAGAACCTGACCATCGACGAGCAGGCTTCCGAGGTGGACTGCGTCAAACGTTCGCAGGCGGGCATCATTTCCGCGCCGATTACGCTGCGACCGCATAACACCGTGCAGGAAGCCGAGAATCTGATGGCGCGTTTTCACGTCTCGGGGGTGCCGATCGTCGATGAACACGGCAAACTCGTGGGCTTGCTGACGAACCGCGACCGGCGGTTTCTCGAAAACCTTGATGTGCCCATCGCGTCGGTGATGACCAAGGAGTGTCTGGTGACGGTGCCGCCGGGCACAACCTTGGACGAGGCCAAGGAACTGCTCCACAAACACCGCATCGAGAAGCTGCCGATCGTCGATGCCAACGGTAAACTGGTGGGGCTGATTACCATCAAAGATATTATGAAGGCGAGGGATTACCCCTCGAGCTGCAAGGACGAATTCGGACGGTTGCGCGTCGGAGCCGCGCTGGGCGTGGGCCCGGGCGAAGCCGAGCGGGCCAAGGCGCTGGCCGAAGCCAGCGTCGATGTGCTGGTGGTGGACACCGCGCACGGCCACACGAAGCTCGTTCTCGAAACAGTTGAGCTGATTAAGGAAACGTGTCCCGATATCGATTTGATCGCGGGCAATGTCGTGACGCGCGATGGCGCCGTCGATCTCATCGCCGCCGGAGCCGACGCGGTCAAGGTTGGCGTGGGCCCCGGCTCGATTTGCACGACGCGCGTCGTAGCGGGCGCCGGCATGCCACAGTTGAGCGCGGTGATGGAAGTTGCCGAGGTGGCCCGCGAGAAGGACATCCCTGTCATCGCCGACGGCGGCATCAAGTATTCGGGCGATATTGTAAAAGCCTTGGCGGGCGGCGCCGACAGTGTCATGATCGGCAGCCTGTTTGCGGGCACCGCCGAGAGTCCCGGTGAAACGGTGCTCTACGAAGGGCGGACCTACAAGGTGCATCGCGGCATGGGGTCGGTCAAGGCCATGCAGCGCGGGAGCAAGACCCGCTACATGCAGTTCGAGGAAGATCCGGGCAAGCTGGTTCCCGAAGGCATCGAGGGGCGCGTGCCGTTCCGTGGGCCGCTGGCCGATTACGTGCATCAGCTTGTCGGCGGTGTGCGGTCGGGCATGGGCTACTGTGGCTGCCGGGACATCGGCGAACTCCAGAC
>SLSB01000292.1 GCA_007130675.1 Candidatus Hydrogenedentota bacterium
GATGAGTATCACGGCTACCTCTCCACGGGGCTGGCGACGATGCATCCGGATGGCAGCGACATACAGGTGATCGGCTTCAATGTGGGCCGCGACGCGGAGCCCACGGTTGCGGATGACGGTGCGCTGTTGTTTACCCGCCTCGAGCTGTTCTACTCGCGCATGAAAACCGAGTTCAACCTGCTCCGCGCCTTTCCCGACGGGACCCGCATGGAAACGCTGTACGGTCCCGAGCGGCGGGAGCTATGGAGCGGAATACACGGGGGATACGGAAATTGGGGCACATCGGGGGACCGCCACCGCCAACTCCGCCTGGTCCAACCCCGGGCCCATCTCCCCAACCAGCACCTGTTGATTACCCCGGCCGGGCCGATCATCACGAAAGGCCGCCACGCGGAGCGATTTATCCGCGAATCGTTTTTGCGCTCTGGAGGCAACGATCCGTGGGTGATCACCACGCCCCACAAGATCGACGAAAACACGTTGCTCGTGGCGGCAGGAAAAAAGAATCATGAGATGGTGCGCGACGAGTTCCCTCGCGATCCCGTGGATTTGGGCCTGTATTACCTCGATGTGCCGACCGGCGAACTGACGTTATTGTACAACGATCCCGACGTCGCCGCCTTTGAAGCGCGTCCATTGCATCCGCGCAAAGTTCCGCCAGTACTGCCGGACTCGCCTCAATCGCATGGGTCCAGATTCACGAGCACTCTATACGCCAACTCGGTCTTCGCCACGCAACAACAGCATGTACCCAAACGGGGCCGCTTGCTGCGGGTCATTGAAGGGCAACCCCAAGTCGCTCGGCATATCACGCACAACAGCAGCGGGGACGAGGAAGCGTGGAAGAATCATGGCGGCACCTTTGCCCGCGTGCTGGGCACGGTGCCCCTTGCTTCCGATGGATCATTCGCGGTTGAGGTGCCCGCTGATCGCCTGCTGCATCTACAGGTGCTTGACGGGGATCGCAATGTGGTTGGCAACCAGACCGTCTGGATGCACGCGCGTCCGGGGGAAGTCAAAGGCTGTGTCGGTTGCCACGAGCCACCCCAAACTGCCGCGCTGCCCCCGGTCAGTCAGGGGAGCGGAAGTACGTTTGTGCGGAATCGATCTATCTTTGACCACGGTCCGCCCCCGAGCACCCTGCCCGACGGTAGCGAGCAATTGCGCTATCGGGCCAAGATGTGGTTTAAAGGGTACGCGCCCGATGAACGCGAAGAACGCCAACGCACCGTGCAGGCCATCAACTGGTTTGGGCGTCCATAAGACACGCGTGCGAGCGGCGAAAACCTGGGGGAGCCCCTCGGGCGTTCGAAGGAAACGGTCGCAACGCATTTTCATGAGTAAGGGAATAGGTTGACGCCAACACGTAGTATGGAGGCAGTGGAAATGACCAAGTTTCTCTTACAAGCCTTGACTGTGGTTGTGGCAGTGGCGCTGGTGGCGGGGTCCGTTGGAGCCAAAACCAAAGAAGGACGGCGGCCCCACGTGGTGTTTATTGTGGGCGATGAGGAGTACCGCTCGGAAGAGAGTATGCCGATGCTGGCGCAGATTCTTAATGCGCATCACGATTTTGAGGTCACCGTCTGCTATGCCTTGACCGACGGCGTGATCGATCCCAACCAGAGCGAGAACATCAAAGGGCTGGAGGCATTGGAAGACGCCGACATGATGGTGATGTACACCCGCTTCCGCCGCTTGCCCGATGACCAGCTTCAATACATTGTGCATTTCGCCGAATCGGGCCGCCCCATGGCGGGGTTCCGCACCTCGACGCACGCGTTTCAGTACGGGGAGGATCACCCCAAACACCACATGGATAATGAATGGCCGCACGAGGTCTTTGGCTTGCCTTGGATCAGCCATCACGGCGGTGACAACTCCACCAACGTCTCCCTTGTGGAGAATCGCGAGGATCATCCCATCTTGAACGGGGTCGAACCGTTTCACGTCCGGAGTTGGCTCTACCATTCCGAGGGGCACCTGCACGAAAACGTCGAACCTTTGTTGTATGGCCAGTCTGTGGAGGGCTCCGAGCCCGGCGGAGAACACTTCGGCGATCCCCATGCCGTCGCCTGGACCCACACCTACGAGGGCAAGCAAGGCGAGACCCGCGTCTTCTTCACCACACTTGGACATCCCTTTGACTTCTTCGAAGAGCCCATGCGCAAGCTTTCCATCAATGGAATCTTCTGGGCGCTGGGTATGGAAGACGAGATTCCAGAGAACGGATTGAACGTGGATTTCGTGCATGAGTACAACCCGAACGAAGCTGGCTTTGGGGATCAGTACAAGCCGGACATGCGGCCCGAGGACATCCCTGTGGGGTAGTGGGTATCGAGAAGAGCCAAGCAAGAAATGAATGGGAAATAAATGGGGGACACGCGCGGGGACAAGCCAGCAGGATGGTGAGAGTGGAAGTCTCTTATGAGTGGGGACATCCAGCAATCATGCATTAGTCCCGACGCCCAACAAGACTCAAACTCCGAGTAACCAAAAAAAGAAAAATTTTGTGCGCACAAGAGTAGATATGCCCGCCGTGGCGCATCCCCCCCGTGCCCCCCTCGACCGTCTCCGCAGGGCCTGGTTCGAGGCACACCTTCACCTCGTGCGCGCACGGACGTCCCCGCACCCGCCAACTGGATGGCGCAAGCGCTTCGATCGTCGGCAAGACATCACCCGGCGGCTGGCTTCCCGGGCCGAACGCGCTCGCCACACCGCACGCATAAGGCCGCTCCCTCGATGGCCGCGAGCCGCGTCCAGCTTCCCACCAATGCCGCATGCTGCTTCCACGCCCCGCAACGCACCCAGGAAGACCCCTCGTCGCCAGCAGGAATAGCAACAATAGCAGGCCCCGTCCGTCATCCTGGCATTCGCTCACCGCCCAATACTGCGCCCAAACACGAAACGAGGCTCTCAGTATCAGCGGTCCTTTCTCCGACATAAAGGGCGCGCTTGGTGAGAAATGAATCAAGCGACAGAGTGGGCGGGCGCCCATTTAGGCAAGAAACGGTACTTTTGAACCTTCCGAATTTCAGGATTGAAGAAAAAACCGCCAGGCAACGCGGGACGACAGGAACCCGATGCGAAACATTCCCAAACTCCAGTCTGCCCCCGAAGAAAACCCGCGAGTTTTGAAACTGATGGATTTACAGCGGATCCAAAAATCTAATGGC
Source organism: Candidatus Hydrogenedentota bacterium (assembly GCA_007130675.1). Taxonomy (GTDB): domain Bacteria; phylum Hydrogenedentota; class Hydrogenedentia; order Hydrogenedentales; family SLHB01; genus UBA2224. The sequence continues at coordinate 3,174 of SLSB01000292.1, forward strand.
AAGAAAAACGCGCCAGCGGCTGTCTTTGCAACCTGCTGGCGCGCAAATGTTTAGCTGGCGGGAGCGACGAGACTCGAACTCGCGACCTCCGGCGTGACAGGCCGGCGTTCTAACCAGCTGAACTACGCCCCCGTTTGGCGGCTTCTTCTGGAATCACTCCGAATGAAGCGGGCAA
>SLSB01000277.1 GCA_007130675.1 Candidatus Hydrogenedentota bacterium
ATTCGCCGGTCCATGCGCCGCCGTCGAAGGTTCCTACGTCTTCGCCGGGCGTGACCAACTTGCGGACGGGCCACGTTTCGCCGTCATCGTACGAAAGCGCCGCGAACATACCGTAGCCCGTGTAGGTCGAGCCATCTTCGCGCGGGAACTCGAGTCCCGTTATCTCTCTTCCTCTGCTCGGGTCGGTGAACGAGACAAACAGAAGGGGGCCTTCGCGCAACCGCCGGAGCGCAAGCCGCTGTCCGCTGCTGACGGGCGGAAACGGACTGGCCGAGTAGGTCCACGTCTCGCCGCCATCCGTCGAAATGCTCATGGGCATGTGCTCGTTGATGTTGTCGCCGCGTCCGAACGCCATGAACCGCCCGTCCAATAGTTCAACAACGCCCGCATGGATGCCGGCGATCCACGCGCCGGTAGCGCTATCCTCGAAACGCGGCTGTGGTCTGCCCGCGCCGGGGTCGTGCCATGTCTCGCCGCCGTCGCGAGAGATGTGGATGGCCGTGCCGCCGTCGCCGCCGGTTACGGCATCGCACGGCAGCACGATACGGCCATCGCGTGTGCCGAAAATGCCCGCGATGGGCATGTTGCGCAACCCGTGTTTCGCGTTGACAATCCTCGCCGGACTCCATGTCGCTCCGTTATCCGTGCTCGAGCGCAGAATCAGAATCATTTTGCCCCAGGTGCCGTCCGTGCTCATGCCATTGAGGTGGAAGAGCGTGTCCTTTTCGTCCCAATACAAGGCGCTGGCGTGGTCGTTTCGGTCGGGGGCGTCCCAGAACGGCGCTGCTGGTTCCCATTCGGCAGACCCTTTGCGCAAACGCGATGCCGCAATGGCCAATTCGCGTCCCGGTTCGGTGTTGGTCGTGTACCAGATGGCCAGCAGGTCGCCGTTCGGGCATGCCGTTATCGCGGGGCAATGGTTGTGCCGAGAAAAAAGTGGCCCGTTGGATTCGGGCGGAATCTTGACGTACCGGCGGGGGCCATCGAAAAACGGCGTATCGGGGTCCGGGCCGTCGTCCCATGTGTGGCGCTCCTGCGAAACGTCTTGCGCCCAACGTTCGGGCGTGGGGGAAGGAAGCGGCGTTGTGTCCGGCATGTCTGCCATCACCACGCGGAAGCCAATGAGCCAGTGCTTATCCTCGGGCAGTGCCCCCGCGCGATTGGCCGACCGAAGATAGGTGAGTTCCGTGCTGTGGCTGCCGCCGCGTGTCACGCGAAAATCGCCCGTGGCATAGCCCACCGGGTCCGTTTGCGGCTCGTCAGGATAGGGGCCATACCAGTCCAGGCACCATTCCTCGACGTTGCCGTGCATGTCGTGCAGCCCCCACGGGTTGGGGGGCGTGACGCCCACGTGCAGCTCGGTCGGCACCGGATGCCAGAAGGTTTCCTGGTGTTTGTGGTATTCCTCGGGAAGCGTGTCGCCGGTCCAATAGGGCGTGGTGGTTCCCGCGCGGCAGGCATATTCCCACTCGGCCTCGGTGGGCAGGCGGTAGGGCCTGCCCTCTTTTTCGGAAAGCCATTCGCAGAAGGCCACGGCATCATGCCAGCTCACGTAAACCACCGCTTCGTCGTCGCCAGTCGAGAACCCTTCCTTGCCGCGCAGGGCGCGATGCGTTGGATCAAACGCTTCGTATTGGCTGTTGGTCACTTCGGTGACGGCCATGTGGAACGGTTTCGAGATGGTCACCTCGTGCTCGGGGACTTCGTCCCAATCGCCCCCCTCGGCTTGGCCCATGGTGAACGTTCCGGGTTCGATGCGCACGAATTCCATGCCAATCGAGTTGGTGAAGCGTTCCGCTTCCATGGGCTGCCCTCCCGCCGCGATGGCCAGAAACAGACCGCACAGAATCCCCGTCATCTTGATTGAAATGCTCATGGCTCCCTCCGCTCGAGTACGACATTGTCCAGATAGAATGCGCCATCCACATCGCCGTCCGCCACAAACGTAACTACCTCGACATGGCGGAAGTCTTCATCGATAAACGGCACCGATTCGGCGGTGACCGTTTCCTCTCCCTGCACAGTTGCGGCGACAGTGTACGTTCCGTCGCTTTCCGCGCCCAGGGCTGTCGCGATGTCGATCCGGCACCATGTGTCCGGGGGGAGTTGGAGCAGCTCGCGGTTCGAGACGGTGAGCGTGCCATCGGGGGCGATATGTATCCGGGGGCCGGTCTTGTATGGATGGCCCGCGGTGCGCCACTCGCAGTATGCGGTCACACCGGCCTCGACGCGAATGTCGAAACCGCCTTTGACGGGTCCCGAGTAGATCTTGGGGTGGTACTGAAGGTGCGGATTGTAGGTGTGCTCGAGTCCCGCCCGATCCTGAATCTTGAGGCTGTGCGCGCCGCTGGCGGCGGTTTCATCGGTGACACGGATGGTGGCTTCGGCGGTGGTGCCTATTGGCGTTGCGTCCTCGGGGCTCTCGCCGACGGGCGTGTCTTCGAAGTCATCGTTTATGAATACCGGCTCGAAGGGTTTCGGCAATTCCGCAGGCGGGCGTTCGATGCGTCTTGGCCCCTGCACCCATTCGTCGTCTCCGTACAGGCCGATGCGGCTGGTGTCGATGGGCTCGAAACCGATGCCGAGCGCCGGGGAATCGGGTTTGAGCCGGAAATCGAACTCGCGGGGGTTTTCGAACAGCGGGTCGGCGACGATCGAGTGTTGATCCTGGCCGCGTTCCTGCCATTCCTCGAGGGTTTTGCCGGCGAACAGGACGTCGCCGACGGCCTCATCCCAGTAACAGTTGAAATCGAGGTCGAATTGGTCGTCGCTCCAGTTGCTGCTGAGCAGCCACCGGTTGTTGAAGTACACGATGTTGCGCCGGAAAGTGAACGAGAGGTGCTCCTCCATGCGCGTGCGCTGAAGCTGTCCCTCGTGCGAATAGGCGAAGATGTTGTTCTCGATACGGTTTTCTTTGCCGTAATGTTGGTGAAATCCGCCGGTTTTGGTGTTGTACACGATGTTATTCTCGATGCGCAGGTGGGTGCTGCCCTCGTCGGGGTAAATGCCCCAGCCGCCGTAATAATACGAGAACACGTCGTGGATGAGATTGTACCGGCAAATGGTGCCCGGCGCGCGGCCCAGCAGGTAGATGCCGCCCATGTCGCTGAGATAGCGCTTTCCGAGATTATGGATGCGGTTGTACTCGATGATGTTGTTGTTGGCCGAACTCGGCGCGTAGCCCCACGACCAGCCGACCGATACGCCGGTGTAGTAGAAATCGTGGATTTCATTGTGCGAGACCGTGTTGTATGACGAGCGCCCGATCCATACGCCCACGGCGGGGTGGTAGATGGTCCCGCCGTCGTGAATCCAATTGTTGTCGACGACATTGTGCCGGCAGA
>SLSB01000226.1 GCA_007130675.1 Candidatus Hydrogenedentota bacterium
AGAACAGGCCCGTCTTGTAGAGGGTGTTGTTCAGCATGTGGAACATGCCCCCCGCAATGCCCACGGGAATACCGGTGCCAATGCCCAGCACCATGTAACCCACCTGGCTTACGGCGTGGTATCCCAGCAAACGCCGCAGATCGTGCTGGACAAGCGCCATCATCACCCCGGCAATAATCGTAAGGCTTCCCAGGAACATCAGAAACCCCTGCATGGCCGGTCCCAGCGCAAACATCTCCAGATTCAGGCGCAGCAGAAAGTAGATGCCCACGAGCTTGTCCAGTGACGCCGGCAGGAAGGCCACGGCGGGCAGCGGCGCATCCTCGGCGGAATCCGGCACCCACGTATGAAACGGCATGGCCCCGGCCTTCGCGAGCGCACCCGAAAGCAGCAACAGATATGCGGCGGCGGCCATGGGCGTAGTCGCGGGAATGCTCACGCTGGTCATAGCCAGGTGCGGCAGCGCGGGCCTCTCGGCCAATGTCCACACAAACGCCAGCCCCAGCAGCATCAGGGTATCGGTGCCCCCGATGATGATGAATGTCTTCTTGGCGGTTTGCGGCGCCCGCTCCGCCCGGCCCTGATTGATGAGCAAGTAGAGGAGGATGGCGAGCAATCCCCAGAACGTCATAAAGAGAATCAGGTTGTCCGACAGCACAGCCGCAATCGAAAAGACCGCAGTGAGGACGACACAGGCGTAGTACCGGCCCAACTGGCCGCGCCCCCGCATGTAGCGCAGCGAATACACTATCGTGAGAAGGGTGTAGACGGCCACGAACGCCGAAGCAATCACGGCCAATGCATCTGCTCTGAAAAATGCTTCCCAAGTCATAGCGATTCCACACCCATTTCGCGGCGTATGCGCGCCGTTTTCTCCTGAGACAACCGCACTAGGTCCCGGCCGTCAAAGAGCTTGCGCCCGGCGGGGTCGCGCACCGCCATGCGCTCCGTGCAGCAATAGCAGGGATCAATTGCCGCAAGAATGATCGTCGCGTCCGACAGCGTTTCTCCGACAATCGTCGCCTTGAAGGTCGGCAGATTCATATACGTCGGGGCGCGCACCTTGTGCCGCACGGGCCGGTTGGTTCCATCGCTGCGCACGTAGTGAAACGTCTCGCCACGCGGAGCTTCGATGTGGCCGATGCCCTCCCCCGGAGGGACCGACGTGATCTTGGCGTCGATCTCGCCGGGCGGAAGATCTTCGAGACACGTCTTTATGATCTTGATGGATTCGAACGTCTCGAGGATGCGCACCACCGCTTTGTCGAACACGTCTCCGTTTTCAGTGACGATCATTTTCCATTCCACACGGTCATATACGCCGTACGGACAGTCGTTCCGCAGATCCCGCGCCACACCGGACGCGCGCGACGTAGGCCCGACCGCGCCGTAGTTGATGGAATCCTCTTTTCGCAGCACACCGACATTCTTCGTTCGCGCATGAAGCACCGGGTCATCCATCACGGCTTTCTTCAGCATCTCCATCGTCGGGATGATCGAGTCGATCTTTTTCAGCACAACCGGGATGTCTTCGGCGTTGATGTCCCGGCGGACGCCCCCCGGTTTGAACATGGCGTAGTTGTTGCGATTGCCCGAGAGAATCTCCATCACATCGAGAATCTCCTCGCGAAGCTTCCACGCCCACATGTACACGGTGTTGTACCCGAGGAAATGTCCCGCAAGACCGAGCCACAGCAGGTGCGAATGGATGCGCTCGCCTTCGGCTATGATGGTGCGGATGTATTTGGCCCGCTCGGGGACTTCCATGGGGAAGATGTCTTCCACCGCGCGAACAAAAGCGAACGGATGGCTGGTGCTGCAGATCCCGCAGATGCGCTCGACCACGAAGGTGCTCTGATCGAAGGTTCTCGATTCTGAGAGTTTCTCGATACCCCGGTGGTTGTACCCCATCCGCACATCGACATCCACCACCTGCTCGCCTTCCATCGTCAGCGTGAAGAACTCGGGTTCCTCCTGGAGCGGATGATACGGTCCTATGGGAATGACGGTCTTGGCCATCACACACCTCTGTCTCGAATGGCTTGCGGGTCCCATTCGCGGTAGTCTTGGCGAAGCGGGAAAACCCCCTCCGGCCAGTCTTCAGGAAGCAAGAGTCTGCGCGGGTCCGGGTGGCCGCTAAACGCGACGCCGAGAAGCTCGTGGATCTCCCGTTCGATCCAGTTGGCGGCCTCGAAACACGGCGCCAGCGAGGCGATTTCAGGGCGGTCTCGGTCCAGCTTTACCCGCAGGGATATCAGCAGATTAATCTCCTCGATCGTGAAGTGATAGAGAATCTCGATGTGGGTACGCGTATCCAGTCCAGAGGCGATATTGAAACGCGCGCCCCTGTCGCGAAACAAATAATTCACAATCTCCCGAATCCCACGCGGCTGGATTTCGATGTAGACCCTCGCAGGCGATTTGTCCTGTATTTCGACGATTTCTCCGCGATAGCGGGTCTGGAGTTCCTGCAATACCTCTTCGCGCGTCATGTTGCGCTCCCCACTTTCTCGATCAATTTCACCGCCCCCGCGATGATCGCCTCGGGCTTCGGCGGGCATCCCGGAATGTACGCATCCACCGGCACGATCTTGTCCAGCGGCAGCGGGCAGGTGTAGCTGTCAATGAACATGCCCCGCGACATCGCGCATTCGCCAATCGCCACCACCAGGCACGGTTTCGGAGCCTGTTCATACAAGCGTTTCAGCCGCACGGCCGATTGGCGGTTGCATGAGCCCGTGATGAGCAAAACGTCGGCGTGCTTGATGCTTCCGGCAAGCAACATGCCGAACCGCTCGATGTCAAACCGCGGCGTCAGGCAGTCCAGCACTTCGATGTCGCAGTTGTTGCAGCTTCCCGTCGAAAGATGGAACACCCAGGGGGACTTCAACAGCGCCTTGAGCATTAACGGCATATCCAATGACCCTCCCTGTTCACCACCCAAACAACGCCAGCACGACCGCAATCAACGCAACGGCCGTTATGGGACCCCAGAAAAAGCGCAGCGCCTGGTCGATGCGCACTCGCGGATTGGTATTGCGAATCACGGTAAGCACCGCCACGATGGCAATGAGTTTCAAGGCCGCCCATAACAGCCCAAAACCTTGCAGCGAGACCCCCCCCAGAAACATGAGAATCAGGAAAAGCGGAAGCGCCGCCAGCAGCATGTTCTTGCTCAGATGAAAGAGGGCCAGTGCCGGTCCGGCGTATTCGACAAGCGGACCGCTCACCAGCTCCGTTTCGGCTTCGGCGATATCAAAGGGCACCAAGGCCATTTTGGCCTGGCTGCACAGCAAAATGACCACAAAGGCGAGTACTCCGCTCAGCCGCAGCACGAATGC
>SLSB01000372.1 GCA_007130675.1 Candidatus Hydrogenedentota bacterium
CTTCTTGAACGCATCGATGCGCATTTCGGGGTCAAGGTCGATCGGGAAAGCCTGGTGTCGTCCCTGACCAAGAAGGTCATGCGGGGCGACCGCTTTGTGCGTACGGACCGAAACACCTTCGGGTTACGGCAGGAGGAAGAGAAATGACGCTATTGCAGACGTGGCTGGACATCACGGCGGAGTGGGCAGGGGTGTTCGCGCAGAAACGCACGGCGGTGCGTGCCATCCGCCAAGCCCTGGGCTCGCTGGTGTGTGTGGGCCGGCGCACGGTGACGCGCATTCTCTGGGCCACGGGCCGGGAGCATCTGCCCTGGCAGGCCGAGTATCATCTGTTTTCCCGCTCGAAGTGGGACGCTCAGGCGCTGTTTGCCCCCATTATCATGCGGGCGCTGCCGTTGTGCCCGGGCCCCTTGGTCGGAGTGGCCGGGGACGATACCAAGATGAGCAAGACGGGCCGCTGCATCAAGCAGGCCTTTTACCAGCGCGATCCCCTGTCGCCTCCTTTTCACGCCAACCTTGTCTTGGGGTTGCGTTTCTTGCAGGCCTCCCTGCTGGTTCCCATGTACCGCGACGGCAGCTCGAGTTGCCGGGCATTGCCCATCCGCTTCGAAGAGTCTTCGTCGGTCAAAAAACCGCCGCGGCGGGCAGACCAAGAAACCTGGAAAGCCTATCACCGTCAGCGCAAACAAAAGAACCTCTCCACCGGCTGTGTCGCCATGATCGGCCATGTCCGCGCTGCCCTGGATGCCGCGGGAGGAGCCGCAAAAACCCTGGTGATGGCGCTCGACGGCAGCTTTTGTAACCGGACGGTCTTCACGGCCCCGCGCGATCGCACCGAGCTCATAGCCCGCGCCCGCAAGGATGCCGTCTTATGCTTTCGCGCGCCCCAAGGCTCGCGGCGGTTCTACGCCAAAGACAAATTCCGCCCCGAGCAGGTCCGCCAAGACGACAACATTCCCTGGAAACACACCCGTATCTTCTACGGCGGCCAGTGGCGCACCGTGCGCTATAAAGAGATTCATGAAGTCTATTGGCAGGGCGGCGCGCGCAGGCTTCCCCTGCGCCTGTTCGTCCTGGCCCCCACGCCCTACCGCAAGCGCAAAAGCGCAAAACTCTATTACCGTCAGCCTGCTTACTTGCTCGCCACGGACCTTCGCCACGCCGCCAAGGACCTCCTGCAAATCTATTTCGACCGCTGGCAGATAGAAGTCAATCACCGCGAGGAAAAAGACACCCTTGGCATAGGACAAGCCCAATTATGGAACAAAGACGCAGTTCCAAAACAGCCCGTATTGGCCGTAGCCGCCTACAGCGCCCTTCTGCTCGCGGCACTGCTCACCTTCGGACCCGAGCGAGGCAGTGTCTACGCACAGCTTCCGAGGTGGAGACGCTCGGCCAAACGCCCGTCATGCCTCGACCTTATCACCCTGTTACGCAAAGAAATCGACGAATACCCTGCTCTCTACCAGCATCTGGGATTTCACACCTCCAAAAGCACCTTGACAGACGCCGCCGCCGCATAATAATGGAGAAACTCCAGGGCGCGGTCAGGAGACCGCGCCACAGCAGGGGGCGCGGTGCAGGAGTGGAGACCTTCGGTCGTACGAGTGGCGCGGTCAGGAGATCACGCCACAGCGGATGGTGCGAGACCATACCGGGAGCCTCTTTGGAAGTGCCGAAGGCACGATAGAACGTAGCCCCGGGTTTCAACCCGGGGACGGGGATCCCCAATAGGGATGAGTCCCGGAAGGGACGATAGAATGCGCAAAGAAAGACGAGGCGATGATGCGGGCGCACGCGTCACGTGGCGGCGTGTCTTGCTTCACCGGTGACCAATGCGATTCCGGGTTCTGGCGCGTTTGGAACAGTATGCGCTATGATAGGCCTGTCAGGTTGACCATTGTGTGCGAAAAAGACCAGGAGGAATGACTCATGCGGGGAGTATCGGTTTTCTGCAAGGTCGTGGCAGCCACGCTGACCGTTGTGGCGCTTGGTGCGTGTCTCGGTTGTGGCGGAGACGAGGCGGCCGTGCCGGAACCCGGCCGTGAAGCGGCAGCCCCAGGAAGACCGCGCATCGCGCTGATCATGAAATCGCTGGCCAACGAATTTTTCCTGACCATGGAGGAAGGCGCCCGCGAGCATCAGAGACAGCATGCGGAGAAATATGACCTCATCGCGCAGGGCATCAAAGACGAACGCGACGTGAACCGGCAGGTGCAGCTTGTCGAGCAGATGATGGCGCAGAACGTGGATGCTATCGTGATTGCTCCGGCGGATTCCAAGCTTCTGGTTTCGGTCTGCAAACGGGCCATGGACGCCGGTATCGTGGTGGTGAACATCGACAACAAATTCGACGATGAGGTCTTGGCCGAGCGCGATGTCAGGATTCCGTTTGTGGGTCCGGACAACCGCGAGGGCGCGCGCAAGGTCGGCGAATATCTTGCGACGTATCTCTCCGAGGGCGATCCGGTCGCGATTGTCGAGGGTATTCCCACGGCGTTCAATGCCATCCAGCGAAAACTGGGGTTCGAAGACGCCATGAACGCCGCGGGCATGAACATCGTCGCCTCGCAATCCGGCAGTTGGGAGACCTCGAGGGCCAATCAGATCGTTTCTGCCATGATTACCGAAAACCCGAACATCAAGGCCTTCTTGTGCGCCAACGACAGTATGGCGTTGGGGGCGGTGTCCGCATTGCGTGCCGCTGGCAAGCTTGACGAGGTCTATGTGGTTGGGTTCGACAACATTTCGGCCGTGCAGGAATTGCTCGGGCGGGGAGAAATCCTTGCCACCGCTGATCAGCACGCGGACCGGCTTGCTGTCTTCGGCATCGAGTATGCGCTCGAGATGCTTGCGGGAGAAGCGCCGCCCGAAGACTACGAAACTCCGGTGGATCTCGTGACCGCGGAAGATCTATGAGCGCTTTGCCGCGGTTTCCGGTCACGCACAATAAGAGAAGCCTTGAATGACCAAAGCCAGACATTCCTATGCGTTTCTGCTGGACTACGTCGGCCTTACCGCCGTGCTTCTTCTGTTGATCGGCGTTTTCGGTCTGTTTACGGAGAATTTCTTCACCGCCACCAACTTCCGGACTATCGTGAATCAGATCCCGGACGCAGTCATTATCGCGGTCGGGATGACCTTCGTGCTGATCATCGCGGGGATTGATTTGTCGGTGGGGTCCGTCCTTGGACTCAGCGCGGCCGTTCTCGCGGTATGCTTGCACCGCTTCGGGTGGCCGCTGCCGGCTGCGTTTGCGGCCTGTCTCGCCACGGGGCTGTTGTGCGGCCTGCTCAACGGCCTGACGGTCATCACCTGGCGGCTGCC
>SLSB01000202.1 GCA_007130675.1 Candidatus Hydrogenedentota bacterium
ATCGCGTGGATCAATTCATGAAACGCATCTACACGCCCATCGGCCAAGAGGAGCGGCTAAAACTGACCTTGGAGGAAGTCGTGCCCATGCAAACGCGGCTTATCACTTTCGGGGGACTGTTCATTGTGAAGCCTTCGCGGCAGACGTGGGTCGGATTCGCCGCATATCTGGCGCTGTGCGTAGCCTGTGTTGTTCTGTTCGCCCTGCTTCTGAGAGGATGAGCATACCATGACCAGCAGAGAACGATTGGAACACGTCCTGAGGGCGGAGCCCGCGGACCGCACACCTTTCGTACCGTCGATATACGAGCACGGCGCAGCCGTTATCGGCAAGAGTCCGTGCGAGACCAGCCGCAGCGCGGAGCTCATGGCTCGGGCCGCTGTCGAGTCGTACCGGCGGTATGCCCACGACCTGGTGACGGTGGGCATCGACATTTACAACATCGAAGCGGAAGCTTGGGGATGCGCGCTGAGCGGCGGCGAGGGCATGTCCGTGCCCGGCGTCATCACGCATCCGCTGGCCGAGCTTCCCGAGCTCGAGTTCGCACAACGCAGCGAACCCGTTCCAGGCGAAGATAACCGTTTGGGTCTCTTTGTCGAGGCCGTCGGCGAGGTTGTTGCCGAGATAGGCGATTCCGTGTGGGTCTACGGCTGTTTGGGCGGTCCTTTTTCGCAAGCGGTCGAGTTGCGGGGGTTCGATAATCTCGTGATGGACATGCTGACCGCGCCTGACGCGGTACACGCTTTTCTCGACCGGCTGACGGCTGCCACTCTCGAACACGCGCGGCGTGTGTCGGCCTCAGGCGCGGGCGTGTACCTGTACGAATCCTGGGCAACCCTTCCGCTGATCACCGTCGACATCTTCCGGGACTATGTGACCCCGCACAACAAGCGGATTGTGCAGAGCATCAAGCGGGAACACACAACACCGCCGCCGGCAGTCATTATGGGCGGCGACGTCACGCTCATCGGAGGGTTCTTCCTCGACATGGGCGTGTCGCTCATTGCGGTCGATTATCTCGCGGATTTTGCGAAGCTGCGTGCAAATTTCGACGGTACGAACACCATTGTCCGCGGATGCGTGGACCCGAAGATGATCGAGCGCGGCGATTGGGATGGACTCGAGCGGATGCTGGACCATCTGGCCGAAAAATCCCAGGGCATGCACAACTTCGTATGGGGCTGCGGCTGCGTCTCGTATGCCACTCCGCCCGAGCACCTGCTTCGTTTCAAAGCGTTATGCGCTGAGCGGCGCTGACCGCGAGATTCATCGCGGGCCGCACCGTCACGGGCACGCCTCGAGCAACTTGCGCCGGGTCGAGACCTCCGGGTGATGGGCCGCGATCTCTTCGATAGCGGGAACACTCTCGGGATCGCCAATGCGGACGAGCGCCTCGGCCGCGGCGTATCGGGTGTCCACCGCGTTTTCGAGATTGACCGCGGCTTCCAGCAGGACAGGCACGGCACTCGAATCGCCGATCTTTCCGAGCGCCCAAGCCGCCGCCGCGCGCCAGCAGGGCGTCGCCTCCATTTGCAGCAAATGGATATTGGGCTCGGCAGGGTCGGGCCGGCCATGGCGCGCTTCGTTCAGGCTCGGCGCAAGCGTGGACAGAAGCATCTCGACTGCGGACGCATCGCCCAAATTGCCCAACGCCCGGCCAAGGTAAAAGAGCACCCAATGGCGCGGAGGCAAGCGCACTTCGAAGACCGGCGGGTCGTTAATTTTGCGCGGGAAGATCTCTTCCGGTTTGGCGAGATACCGCTCATAGGCAGCGCGCACGGCGGGCGCATAACGTGGGTCGCGGCAAATCGAGGCGAGTACGTGCGCCGCGCGGTTTTCCCGGCAGGGATGCCCAGCCCATGCATTGACGGTGGTGCTGACGGCTTCGCGCAGTTCGTCCGAGGCTTCCGCCTCGGGGTCGCCCAATATCGCCAGGCACGTGGCGATCAGTTCGTCGCCCCGCCCGCTGCGCCGAATGACCCGTCCTGCGAGTAATTCGTAGGTATCGGTCTCGATGAAGAGAGCCCGGTCGGGATCGGTGGGTATCGAGCGGATGATATGCGGGACAATGTCTCCCGCGCGGGTTGAGCCGATGCGGTCCAGAGCTTCGATGATGCGGGCGTGAACGGGCGACGAGTGGCAGGCATACAGCGCGGGATGATCACTGTACCAGCCGACGTAATCCGCATAGCAACCCAATTGCGCAAATGTTTCAATCAGCAGCGTCTCCGCTTCGGGCGAGCCGATCCACCCGAGAGCCTCGACAGCCGCTTCGGCAAGGAACAGGTTGCCGTGTACCGGGTCGGTATGTTCGGCCAGTATCTCGCCGAGCAAAGGCACGGCTTCCGTATCATTCAGAAAACCCAAGGCACGGGTGGCCGCCTGCAGGGTGCGCGGATTCAGGGGCGAATCCGCGCCAAACGTGAAATTGTCCGTGCGGTTGTTGTTCACAAATGGAGGATAGGGGTTGTTGTCCTTCTCACGGGCCACATAAGCGCGCAGGGCCGCACGCGCGGCGTCACCGCCAATATGCCCGAGCGTGACGATTGCCCGGCGCTGCTCGACGCGATCATCGCTGGCAATACGTTCGACGAGCGCGGCCTCGATTTCCGGCCACGAATTCTCGTTGAGCCATGCGCGCCAGGTAGCCGCCTGACGGCGCCGTGCGCCAAGAGTGGGGGGGTGGTCAACCGGCACCGCGTATCCCGTGAGGTTCTCGAGTGCCACAGCCGCTGCCTGCGGGACGTCCGGGGCGGGGTCCTCGAGAAGATCCAGCAACGGTGGCACGCTGTCGCGCGTGCCGCACGCCGCTAAAGCCATCGCGGCAGCTACACGCACTTCGCGGACGGGGTCCTGGAGTGCTTCGGCGAGCGCTGGAGCGGCTGTCCGGTCGCGGAATATCGCGAGACGGTTCGCCGCGGAAATGCGCACCGCTTCGTCATCGCTTTCGAGTTTCTCGGCCCACGCAGCGACTTCCGCCCGGCCCGGTTCGAGTGTTGTACCCGTATCGCGATAGAGGTTGAGCGAGGCGGTTTCGCGGAATCGCTCGAACTGGAGGTCCATCATGCCCGATACGCCGGAATTGTTCCCCCGCCAGCGGTGAGGCTCGCCTTTGTCGAGCAGTTTCAACGGACGCGTGCGAAAGGTCTCGCTGAATTGGCGGTCGGCGGGCGGCGCGGCGCGGCGGGGTTCGTGGCAGCCCGTGCACGAGCGCACTTCGCCCGGCCGCACGTATATCCACGACATTTCGTTGAGTTCCGAGCGGCCTTCGGCATCAACGGCCTGGAACGCCAGGGGCACATCGGCAGGCACCTCGACAGAAAA
>SLSB01000458.1 GCA_007130675.1 Candidatus Hydrogenedentota bacterium
CCGGCTGCGTTCTTCGCGAAAAGCAAGAAGGAGCAGGCCGATTTCATCTGGCAGACGCTGTTTATCGAGCGTTCGCCGTTCAGCGAAGCGCGGCGCGGCGTGCTCACCGTGCTCGACAAACTCGGGCTCGACGTGGCCTCGCGCGATCTCGAGGCCTACCGCGAGTATTTCGCGCAGCAAAGCGTCGAGGCCTACATCGACACGGTCTTCAAGGCGGCCAATCTCGAATCGGTGGTGATGACCAACGACCCGTTCGACGAGACCGAGCGGCCGGTGTGGGAATCCGGGGCTGATGTGGACAAACGCTTCCACGCGGCCTTGCGCATTGACCCTGTTCTCAATGATTGGCCCACGGCGTGCGCGCGCCTGAAAGGGTGGGGGTACGCGACGGACGAAAGCCTCGACGCGAAAACCCTCGGCGAGGTCCGGCGGTTTCTTTCGGATTGGCTCGAGAAAACCAGGGCCCTGTATATGGCGGTGTCGCTGCCGCAGGACTTCGCGTTTCCCGAAGATTCGGCGCGTGCCAAGCTCATCGCGGAGTGCATTGTGCCCGTAGCGAAAGAGCACAATGTGCCTTTCGCGATGATGATCGGGGTCAAGCGCGCCATGAATCCGGCTCTCAAACTTGCCGGTGACGGGGTGGCCAAGAGCAATGCCGAGGCGGTCGAGCGCCTGTGCGTGACCTATCCCGGCACGAAATTCATGGTGACCATGCTCGCGCGCGAGAATCAGCACGAACTTGCGATTGCCGCGCGGAAATTCCCGAATCTCTTCCTGTTCGGGTGCTGGTGGTTCCTCAATGTGCCGAGTCTGATCGAAGAAATGACGCGCATGCGGCTGGAATTGCTCGGTTCGAGCGTCTTGCCGCAACACTCGGACGCGCGCGTGCTCGATCAGGTCATCTACAAGTGGAGCCACTCGAGGACCATTATTGCCAAGGTGCTCGCGGATAAATATGCCGACCTGCTGGGCACCGGCTGGGTCTTGAAACAGAGCGAGATCGAGCGCGATGTGGCGGGCCTCCTTGGGGGCAATTTCTGGGAGTATCTGAAGTAGGAGTGCAGGGTCGGGAAGAATTTGGCGACCACGCGGGCCCGCGTGGTCGCTGGAGCGAAAAACCGGGACTGTACCAAGGGAGGCACGTGATGGCGTGCCGGGACGGGACTGTCCCGAGTTTTTTCGCGACTGGGGCGAGACCGCAGGGTTCTCCGACTCCCCACACCGCGTGAGGAAAGGGGTGGCATGTACACGTACAAGACGCGCATCACCTTGCGCGACGCCGACGCGGCGGGCGTGCTGTTTTTCGGACGCTATTTTGCCCTGGCGCACGACGCGTACGAGGCATTCCTCGATTCGCACGGCCTGAACATCGGCCACCTGATTCAAACCACCGACTACATCCTTCCCATCGTGCATGCGGAGAGCGACTACCGGCGCGCCCTGTTCGTGGGGCAGCCGGCCACTATCCGCCTGCGCGTTGTCGAGGTGCGCAGCCGGGCTTTCACCATCGCCTACGAGTTTCTCAATCCCGAGGGCGAGCTGGCGTGCCGATTGCAGACGATTCACTGTGCGGTCAACGTGAAGACCCGCAAAGCCGTCGCGTTGCCTAAAGAGGTCGGCGACGCGTTGAAATCCGAACTCGAGCCACAGGGCGGGAGGTAAATCGCGAAGTCTTTCGTTATTGCCGCTTCTGTGCCTTGTCGGTGTCACATATGGGCTGAAACGGCATATCCTGTGGAGCGCTTGGTCTGATGACATGATGCTGTCTGGTAGCGCAGGCGTCTCGCCTGTATCTCGCGCCGATTGTAGCCTTCGCCGGTCAAGCAGGCGAGACGCCTGCGCTACCATTGTTGGCTACCCCACACTGTCGCGTCCCCCTGAGGTGTAGCGGTTTCCTGACCGCGACACCTGCCTGCGGCAGGCAGCGGTAGAAATAATACCATTTACATCGTTCTATATTATCATAATAATAACTATTTAAATAGATTTTAGGGTTTACCAAATAAGAAAAGTGTGATATGGTGGAAACAACAACGGGTCTGTAGACTGTGTGAAAAGGACATAAAGGACATAAAGGAGGAAGGACAAGGCATCCATCTTTACCCGCGGCATACGAAGCTGGATCGAGCGAGACAATCAAGCGAAAACACAAAAAATCCGAAAGGAGTGAGTGGGATTATGCGAAAAAGGGGATTCACTCTAATCGAGTTGCTGGTGGTAATCGCGATAATTGGGATCTTGGCTGCGATTCTACTTCCAGCACTCGCGCGGGCGCGCGAAGCGGCCCGCAGGGCAAGCTGTGCGAACAACCTGAAACAGTGGGGCCTGGTGTTCAAGATGTACGCCAACGAGGCCCCAGGCGAGAAATTCCCGCCGAATGTGGGTGCCCATAACAACGACGACAAGCCGGTCTGGGAGTGGGAAGTTGGTGACCGGACACACCGTTCTGCGCCCAACGGAGAGGCCATCTACCCGGAATATCTGACCGATCTGAATATTTACGTTTGCCCTTCGGCCACCAATGCGGGTGAGCTTCCTGGATACTGGGAGTGCCCCGGCGGCCGCTGGTGTGTGCACACTGAGGGTCTTCCGAATTACGGCACTTTGGACCCGCTCAAGATTGGAGATATTGCGCATTTGAATTACATATACACCGGGTGGGTGTTTGACAGCGACTCCAGTTTTCTAACGTATGCGGCTTTCGAAGGGTATATGGGTTACGTCCACGGGTACCCGGAATGCCTGGACAGGGACTGGGACCTGACTCGGTTCCCTGGCTATCCCGAGGATCTGGACGCTCAGATACAGGGATTGCTGCTTATCAGGCCTGACTTGGTGCCTGCGCACTTGCATCACCAGATGTATGCTCAGGGTAATGCCGGCGGAGACACACTCTACCGCCTCCGAGAAGGCATCGAGCGGTTCATGATCACCGACATCAACAATCCCGCCGCCGGTGCCATGGCGCAATCCGAGATTCCCGTGATGTGGGATCACATTGACGGTGGCGACGTAGAGGCTCTCGTCAGCGGCACGCCCGGCGCGCAACGGGTCGTTCGCTTCAACCATGTGCCCGGAGGTTGCAACGTGCTGTTCATGGATGGCCATGTGGAGTTCCTGCGCTACCCACAGGAAACGTTCCCGATCTCCCTTGTTCACGGGTTCATCGGGCGCGGCAACTAATGGTCTAACGTATCAGCCAGAGTGCCCTTCCGGGGGCGCCAGGTCCGAATGGGCCAGATCACGGATATCAATAATCCGGCCGCGGGCGCGATGGCGCAAAGTGAGGTGTGGATCATGCACAACGGCGTGGCGACCAAC
>SLSB01000396.1 GCA_007130675.1 Candidatus Hydrogenedentota bacterium
GAAGACCGCCTGATGCTGCGGTTCCGGCTCGATGGCCTGCTGCACAATGTCGCGGCGCTACCCTGCGAGCATCAGGCACGGCTGCTCGCGCGGATCAAGGTGCTGGCGCGCATTCCCGTCTACCAGCGCGACATGCCGCGCGACGGCCGCATCGAGGCGCGCGACGGCGAAGAGTGCGGCGCGATGCGCGTGTCGACGTTCCCTACAGTCTACGGCGAGAAGATCGTCATCCGCCTGCTCGAGACCCACGCCGCCCTGCTCGATTTGCCGTCGCTTGGGTTCGCGCCCGATGTGCTGGCACTGCTCGAACGCATCGTCGAAAGGCCGCAAGGGCTTCTGCTGTTGACCGGCCCGAGCTCGAGCGGCAAGACCACGACCATTTACGCCATGCTGCGCGCGCTGGCCGATTCGCGCACGCCGCCGCCGCATATCGCCACCATCGAGGACCCGGTCGAGTACCGTTTAGGCAACATCTCGCAGACGGAGATCAATGTGCGGGCCGGGCTCACCTACGAGACGGCGTTGCGGGCGGTGTTGCGGCAGGACCCCGAAGTCATCATGCTCGGCGAAATCCGCGACCCCGAAACCGCACAAACCGCGGTGCAGGCCGGGCTGACAGGGCATCTCATCATCAGCACCATCCACAGCGGCACGGCGGCGGGCGTGTTTACGCGCCTGCTCGATATGGGCGTTGAACCGTACCTGCTGGCGTCGTCGCTTACGGGCGTGCTGGCGCAGCGGCTGGTCCGCGTGATCTGCCCGGAATGCAAGACCGAACAGCGCCCGTCTCCGGAGGAGGTGCTGCGGTTCGGGTTGCCGCGGGATGCGGTCCTGCATGCGGGAACCGGCTGCGCGGCATGCCGGGAAACCGGGTATGCGGGCCGTACCGCCATTGGTGAGGCGCTGTCTCTGACCGAGGACCTCGCGGAAGCGCTTCTTGAACGGCCACGAACCCGTGCTTTGCACGACATCGCGCTCCGCATGGGCATGAAACCGCTGGTACGCCAGGGATTGCAAAAAGTCATCGAGGGCATCACCACACTCGCGGAATTGCGCCGCGTGATGCCCGTCGAGTTGTCCGGTACAAGCGTCAGCCACGACGGCGAGGGGGCGGTCGAGTCATGAAATGCGTGACGACACAGCGTAAAACAGGGACTGTCCCAAGCGAGGCACGCCCCACGCCGCAGTGCGAGTTCTTTGTAGCGCCTGGCCTTGTGCCAGGCGGTCTTTGCTCGCCGTACCAGGTGCGGCCTGCCCTTAACTTGGAGAGAAGGATTTTGGAGACCTGCCGGTCCCGCGAGTGGCGCGGTCAGGAGACCACGCCACAGCAAACGCCGGAGCGCGAGCTCTTTGTAGCGCCTGGCCTTGTGCCAGGCGGTCTTTGCTCGCCCGAGCCACATCCCACGCATGTATTTGGAGACCTGCCGGTCGCACCAGTGGCGCGGTCAGGAGACCACGCCACAGCCCCGGTTCTTAAACCAAAGACCTCCCGCCGCGGTCTGGCCATGATCGAGGTCATCGCGGCGTTGTTTATCGTTACCTTCGGGATTTTCAGCGTGTTGACCATGTACCACGTGGGGATGGCCAAGGCGCGCGCACTCCGCGAACACGGCCTGGTGATGAACGCGCTCGAGAACGAACTCGAGGGGCTCCGCGCGATGCCGTTCGAGACGCTTCCCCATGACTGGAACGACGCGTTCCATGCCACGGCCCCGGACCTCGGGGCTTTGGTCAACGCACGCCCGCGCGTCCGCATCCAGCCCTTTGAAAATCGCCAGGACCTGCTCGAAATCAGGGCAAGCATCCGCTGGTCAGGCGAGCACGGGCGGACCATTGAGAAATCCTTGACCACCCTTATCGCAGACAAACCGGTGCGGGGACTGTAACATGCCAACGAAACGCGATAGCCGCCAACGGTGCCGCAACGGCCAGCTCGGCATCACGCTGGTCGAGATACTGGCGTATGCCGCGGTGATGCTGGTGGTGATCAATCTCGGCGCGACGCTGTTTGTCTCGGTCTTGCGCATGCACGACGCGGGCACCACCGCATTGGAGCAGGCGCAGGTGCTGCGGCATTTCAATGCCGAGTTCCGCCGGGTGGTGTCCGAATCCGTCGCGCTTCGCCCCGCCGCCGGTGCGTTCGAGACGTCCGAGGGCGTGGCGGTACTCGAGTTGCCGCCGGACCCCGCGAACGGCGAGGCGCGCTATGCCGTGTTCGAGCGGATCGAGCACGACGACGGCTTCGGTTTGCGCAGGCTGGTCTTGCAACAGACCCCCGAAGGCTTGGAAGCGGCCTATATGAAGACCTACCAAATCCCGTTCAAAGCGCTCGCCTTCGAGTTTGGGGACGAAAACGCGCCGGCAAGGGCCGTGACCGTGCGGTTTGCGTTGAGCAGCGAGGACAATCCGCAACGCGCCGCGCCCGAGCGCATCATCACCACGGCCTTGGGCGGGATAGGAGGTGCGCCGTGATAACCCGTACGAAAAACACATCGCGGCAACAGGGTTTTGCCCTGGTGATCGCGCTGGTCTACCTGCTTTTCCTGAGCATGTTCTCCACCGCGTTCCTGCGGGCCGTGCGCATGAATATGACCGACGCCTTCAACGACGAGGCGCGCATCGAGGCCACGAACCTGGCCCGTGCCGGCATCGAGAAAGCCGTGGCCGAACTGCGGGAGAACCGCGAATACCGGGGCGAGGAACACACCCCGCTGGGCGGCGGTTCCTTCACCATCGAGGCCAAGGCGCTCGATGAGCCCGGCCGGTACCGCGTCGTTTCGCAAGGCCGCGGCGAAGCCCCCCTGCGCCGGTACGCCCATGCCAGAATCATCGTGGAATTGGCGCTGAACCCGGACGGTACCCTCGCGGCGTTGCACCAGCGGGAGATACACCGATGGTAAAACGGCACGGATTTACCCTGATCGAACTGCTCGCGGTGATCGCCATCATCGGCATCCTCGCGGCCATTCTGCTGCCCGCCTTGGCCCGTGCCCGCGAGTATGCCCGGCGCGTCTCGTGCGCCAACAACCTCTCGCAGCTTGGCATCGCGCTCCAGCTCTACGCGCGCGAACACGACGGCAAATTCCCCTGGAGCGGCGGCGGGGGCGACGCCCAGTGCCTGCTCGACCTCTACGGCGATTACGTGACCTCGTGGCACTCGTTCGTGTGTCCATCAGCTTCACGGATACCACAGTTTGAAGAGGGCGAGCGCATGCCCGCCGAGCCAACGACGGCTCTCGGCGAAGTAATGAGCTGCCGCACGAGTTACGACTACTTCGGCGCATACACCGACGCCCCGTTGGCGTTGCCGC
>SLSB01000393.1 GCA_007130675.1 Candidatus Hydrogenedentota bacterium
AAAGCAAGTGCCTTCTTCGCAACCCAAGTCTGCGCATATCTCACCAATTCAGGCGTGCCTGAGTTGGTGAGCTATTGCGGCTAGCAAGACGCGGCGAGCCGCCCGCTCACCTCCTGAAGGCAGAGGCGGCCTCGATGGCCTCGATGGCCTCGGGGCCAACTACCCCGACTTCCCCGGGCCAGAAGAAGAGGATGCCAGCGGCCCCGGCGAGGGCGATAGCGAACAACAAGCCAAGCCGGCGCGCAAGGCGGGCATTGCTCAACACCGCCACGGCCGCTCCTTTGAACACCATGTTGGCCATGGCGCCGACCATGATCAAGCGCCACCCGATGTCGGCCGAAAGCTCTCCGCGCTGAACAAGTTGGGCGGTCGACAACGTGATGGCGTCCATATCGGTAAGCCCCGAGACCGCCGCCACGGCATAGAGGCCGCGCTCGCCAAACTGCTCTTTGACCACCGCCACCCCGAGCACCACGACGCCATACAACAGCCCGAACACAATCGCGGCCTTGAGGTCGGAAGGTGGTTTGCGCTGCGGCATGCTCCCTTCGTCGGGCCGGGTCCAGAAGAAAACGACCGCGTTTACGGCGGTCATGAAGGCCATGAGCGCCAGAAGGGGCGGCACCGTGGATAGCAAGATTTCCGGCGCTACGATCCCGATCCCGAAGATAACCCGGCCGAAGGCAACCGTCGAGGCCACAAAAATGACAAAGGCCGCAGCGGGGGCGGATTCCGGGTATCGCTTCGAAAAGCGGGCATAGCTGACCGTCGTGGCGGTGCTCGAGATCAGGCCGCCCAGGATGCCGCCAAGCAAGATGCCCACCCGCGCTCCAAGCAAGAGGTAGGCCAGATAGGCGCCGAGGCTGATGCCGACGATCAGTACGACGATCAGCCATATCCTGAACGGATTGATGACGCCGAACGGGTCGAAAGCCCGGTTGGGCAGAATGGGCAGAATGACCAGGGCGATGAGAATCAGCCGCATGATTGCGCGGACCTCGTCTTCACCAATCCGGTCGACAAACCCGTGCAGCGGCTTCTTCCAGTGAAGCAGCAGCGCCACCGCGCCCGACACGGCAATGGCGGGGGCCGTGTAGCCCAGCACCAGCATGACGCCGACGAAGAACATCACGAACGCGGCCATGTCGGTGGTCAGGCCCATTTCCGACTTGCCTTTCTGCATGCGCCGGAAGTTCTCGAAGATAATAAATATGGCCAGTGCGAGCACTGCAGCGGCGATGATCCAGCCATCAAACTGCTGGGCCGCCATCGCACTCAGGGCGCCCGTGAGGGTAATCAAGGGAAATGTGCGTATGCCCGCATACTTCGAGGCCCACTCGCGCTGCATCCCGACGATGATGCCGAGACCCACGGCAAGGCCAAGTTGCTGAATCTCACTCAAACGCTTTTCCCTATTCCTGTTCGGAACCGGCGTCTTGCACCATGGACGCCGCCGCGGCAATTCGGTTGCTCCAAATGTGCCATTCTTGCTCGATCGAGTGCAACAAATGCAGCCATTCGGGCGAATCCTCATGCCCTGAACGACGGTGCTCGATGGCGTCGCGGTACACCTTGAGTGCCTTTTCCGCGCATCGGGTGGTTGAGAATGCGCGCCCGGTCTCGCGCGTGGATTCGGCCAGTGCCTCCTGTTCATCTGCCGTACGGTCTGCTATCCATCCCAAACCTTCGGCGAACGATTCGGCGGTTTCATCGCTCACCATCCAGCCGTTCTTCTCGTGGGCGAGCACGTCGCGCACGCCTGAAGCATCCAGGGCGACCACTGGCACGCCCGCTGCCATGGCCTCGACCAGCACCATGCCCTGCGTCTCACTCTTGGATGCGAACGCGAAGACATCCATGGCGTGATAGAAGTCGACCAGCTCCTGACCGGCAAGTTTCCCGGCGAAGTGCACGCGAGCCGCCACGCCGGCGCCCTGAAACACCTTGAGCATCGCCTCCTGTGACGGTCCCGTGCCCGCGACAATAAAGACGGCGTCTTCGCGGCTGTTCAGGAATCGGGCAACGCCCTGCGCAAGAAAGTCGAGGTTTTTCTCGGGCGCGAGACGGCCCACGTGGCCAATGACGAAGTCTTCCGAGCCGATACCGCACTGGTCGCGCGTGCGCGAGCCGTCGCCGTTCGAGAAGCTCTCGACATCCACGCCTGTCGGAATGACCGTGATCGGGGTTTCGACGCCCCGGTTGACAAGGACTTCGCGCACGCTGCTGCTGGGCGCAATGACATGGTTGCAGCGGTTGGCGTAGCCGGTGCAGAGCTGAATCACGAATTTCTTGAGGGTTCTGGCCTCGAGCGGCACGTAATGGGTGTAGTGTTCATACATGGTGTGGTGCGTGAACACCAACGGCGCCTCGTGCAACGCAGCCACGCGTAACGCCGTCGAACCTAGCAGGAATGGATGGTGGGAATGCACGACATCAGGCGAAAAGGTTTTCAAATGGCGCGTGAGATAAAACGGCACCGGCACCACCACCGAAAAGTCGCTGCCGTTGAAATTCTGGACCGCCGGGACGCGCACCACACCCGGTTCGCTCTCTTCCGCGCCGGAAAACTCGGGGGCGACCACAACCGTCTCATGTTTCTTGCGCCGATACTGCTGGGCAAACCGATGCACGGATTGCGCCACGCCGCCCACGTGCGGCAGATAGGTATTGGTCATCATGAGAATGTTCACAAGGTCTCTCCTGATGTTTCTCAGGCTATTCACCCGACCCTGAGGATCTTGCTCGTCCACTGTTCCTAATTTACACATAATGTTGTGGGGTTTCCACACAAAACAGGGGGAAAAACGCCGCCGCATAGGGCCGCAACAGGCTGGCCCGGTTACCGCAGCGCTGCGTGTTCATGTTTCATACGCAATGACTTGCGTGCTTTTACGCGATTTGGCACAACCATTGCTTCTCCTTAGTCGGCAAGAAAGGAGGGCACGATGCTTCGTAGTGCGCAGTCAATCATGGGATATCACATCGAGTGCCTGGACGGACGACTCGGGGTCGTAAGCGACCTCTATTTCGAGGCCAACCACTGGGCTATCCGGTATCTTGTGGTGAATCCCCGTCCCTTGCTGCCTGGACGCAAGGTGCTTATTCCGCCCGCCGCGGCCAGCCAGCCGGATTGGAGCACAAAATCAATCCCCCTGAATTACACTCGGGAACAAGTCGAAAGCAGCCCGGATATTGACGCCGACAAGCCGGTGTCGCGCCAAGAGGAGGCTAACCTGCACCACTACTTTCAATGGGTACCGTATTGGGGACCGGCAGCAACGGGTGCCCAGCCGTTGGCCGCCCCCGTCGAGCGCGCAGACATGGAAGAACGTGCCCAGGCGGAGCAACCGGGCGATCCGACCCTGCGCAGCTTTGCCGAAGTGTGCGGATATACCATCACGGCGCAGGACGGAGAGATAGGTCATGTCGAAGATATGATTTTTGAGGATGAGGACTGGCTTTTTCAGTTGTTCGTGGTGGACACCCGAAACTGGCTCCCCGGCAAGCGCGTGGTTCTGGATACAGAGTGGATCTGGCGCGTTGACCATAGCGAACATGCAGTCCACATTGATTTACAGCAGGAGGCGGTCAGGAGTGCGCCCGAGTACGACCCCGCCCAAGCGGTCAACGAAGAGTATCAGCAGCAACTGTACGATTATTACGGGCGCCCAAAGCAGCGAGCGTCTGAATAGAGCCACCGCCTGATCGAGGAACGCTGATGTGAACAGAGCGACACCGTTGACACAGCGCCGTGTTCGCCGCGCATGTCTACATGACATAGCCTGCATGCGTACCACGAGCGGGCGACGTGGAACCAATCTTTGAGGAGGAATTCGAACCATGGAACCCACGGACGAAGAAATCTCGATGGATGATGTAAAGCGGGAAACGAAGGAAGCGCTGGATGCCGCGCGCGAATTGACGAGGCACAAGAAGCAAGAATACCAGAAGCGGCTTTCGCAGCAGCTCTCCGAATTGGATAGGGAAATTCAACAGGCTTCCGAAGACTTGGACAAGGCTGGCGAGTCCATCGAGGAGCAGTATTCGGCGACAATGACCGAACTCGGCGAGCGCATGGAAGAGGTGCGTGGGAGAGCGGCGGAGCTCCAGGAGAAGAGCGGGGAGGCCTGGCAGGAAACGTGTGAGGGATTGAGTAAAGCCTTGCAGGAAATGGAGACCGCCCTTCAAGAAGCCAAGGGCGCCTTGAAGCAACAGGAAGAGCGGTGAGTCATACGCAGCGCTGGCTCACTTGGTCTCGAGGGCTTCGAAACCGGAGATAACGTCGAGCAGTTCTTCGGTAATGGCTGCTTGGCGTCTCTGGTGATAGCGGCCAAGCAGGTCGTCAATCTTTTCTTCGATATTGTTCTCGGCGGCGTGCATGGCGGCGAGGCGGCTCGCATTTTCGGCGGCCATTGATTCGGCGAACGCCCGGAACAACGCCAGGAAGATGTACTCTCGTACGAGGACAGTGAAGAGCGTTTGCCAGTCGCCGGGATGGGCGGGAAGGTGATTGGTAGGCCATGCCCGCCGCGCCAGTTCCGCCAACCAGTCGGGGGATAGTGGGAGCAATTGCACCGTGTGGGGCCGGTAACTTGCGCCGCGCCGCGCACGGTTGTAGTGCAGCAGGACCTGCGATACGCCGCGCTCGGCCCGCCACTGCTCGATTGTGAATAGCACACGCTGTACGGCCGGGGTAAGACCCTCGACCGAATTCGGAAGACTTTGCGGCGGTTCGGGCTGACGTCCGAGATTCTCGAGTTCGGTGTACGCCCGGATGCCGACGGGCAGGAACACCCGTTCGCGCTCACGGGCGCCGTATTTGTTCGAGTGGCGGGAAGCGTGTTCGGCGGCGTCTCTGTTGAACGAGCCGCACATACCTTGGTCAGACCCGAACACGACCGCAGCCAGACTCCCGGTGCCTGCCTGTGTGCTGGTGCGGAGTACTTCGGGGCGCTGCTTTGCGATCAACTGGAACCCGCGCTCGACGACTTCGCTGTAGCCGCGCAATGACTCGACCGCCCGCTCGTACTGGCGAATACTGACGGCCGCAATCCCCTTCATGGTCTTGACGACGGATTGAAGGTCTTCGGCACTATCGATCTGTTTGCGCAGACTCTCGATCGTCTCCATTGGCTTCGCCCTGTTTACCCGTTTGGTCTACGGCCTTTGTTATGGTTTCGCAAAGTCTGGCGCGGTATTCATCGGTCAGTTTCTCGCCTCGTTCGAGCGCCTCGATAACTTCCTTGCACGCCTCTTTGACGTCGGCGCGCAGCATCTGCGCCACGTCGCGCGTCTTCTCGGCGGGCACGGCTTCCATCAGTCCTTCGGTAACGGCAAGTAGCACAATGATTTGCTCGCCGGGCGCCATGAGGTCGAACTGGCCCTGCTTGAGCACCTCGCGTACGCGCCTGCCACGTTCGAGCATGCGTCGTTTTTCCTCTTCGAGCCGGGTGCCGTAGCGGCTGAACCGCTCGAGCTCCTCGAATTGGGCATACGACAGTTTGAGATCGCCTGCAACGCTGCGGTAGGCCGGGAGCTGGGCCTTTCCGCCCACTCGCGAGACGCTGCGCCCAACATCGACGGCCGGCAGAATGCCCTGCTGAAACAGCCGCGGTGACACATACACCTGCCCGTCGGTGATGCCGATCAGGTTGGTTGGAATGTACGCTGAGAGATTCTGGGCCTGGGTTTCAATGATGGGAAGTGCTGTGAGCGAGCCACCGCCGTGCTCTTCATCAAAATGAGTGGCCCGTTCGAGCAAGCGCGAATGGATATAAAAAATGTCGCCGGGATAGGCCTCGCGACCGGGCGGCCGACGCAAGAGCAGCGACAGCTCGCGGTAAGCGACAGCATGGCCGGTCAGATCGTCGTACACGACCAACACGTCATCGCCTTTGTGCATGAAATATTCCGCAATCGATGTGGCCGCATAGGGCGCGGCATATTGAAGCCCGGCGGGATCGTCGCCGGTCGTGGCGACTACGGTGGTGTAGTCCATGGCGCCATGCTGTCGAAGCTGCGCGATCACCTGTGCCACCGCCGAGCTGCGTTGCGCTATCGCGCAGTACACGCACTTCACCCCGTAGTGGCGCTGGTTCACGATGGCCCCCAGGGCGATAGCGGTTTTGCCGGTCTGGCGATCGCCCAGAATCAGCTCGCGCTGCCCGCGCCCGATGGGAACCAGTGCATCGACCGCTTTGATGCCGGTCTGCAGGGGGGTCTGTACCGGGGCGCGATCCATGATCGGCGGGGCTTCGCGCTCGAGTGGATACCGCTCGGCCGCCTCGATGGGACCGCCCCCGTCACGCGGGCGGCCCAGGGGGTCCACCACGCGGCCGAGCAGGGCCTCGCCGACGGGCACATCCATGACCCGGCCGGTGCGGTGCACCGAACTCCCCGCCTCGATCCCGGATTCCGGATCGAGCATGATTGCGCCGACCTCGTTGGGGTCAAGATTGAATGCAAGCCCGAGGCGGTTGCCCGTAAAGCGGAGCAGCTCCTCGACCTGCACGCCCGGAAGCCCGCGAACAATGGCGACGCCTTCGCCAATGCGGATGACCTCGCCCACTTCGAAGATATCGAGCGAGGTTTTCGGGGTCTCGAGCGCTCCAGCCATCTCTCGAGCAGTTCGCTCGAGCAGTTGCGTGAGAGATTCCTGCTCTGCCGTCGCGTCAGCCATCATGCATTCCTATTTCCGCTCGGAAGCGCCCCGAAGGAGCGCGTCGAAATCCTCCTCGACCTGGGCCAAATACCGATCGAGCGTCCAGCCGATGGCATTGCCTTCGCTCCGGAGCTCGATGCCGCAGATCAAGCCTTTATCCTCTTCAAACCGCACTGCTTCTGATGTTCCGTTTGTTTGGATTACCCGCTTGATCTCGTCCCGTCTTTCTTCGGGAATCGAGAAGGCACTTCGCACAACCAAGGCAACTCTTCCGCCCTTTTCGCGGAGTTCATTCCATACGTTGGGGTTTTCCTTCAACCGCTGAAGAAAGCGGTCGATGAGCGCTGTTTCGAGAGAGTAACCGGCGAGTTCCGTCAGGGCCTGCCGCGCCACGGCACAGGTCTGGTGGCCGATTTCAGCCCGCAGCGACCGCATGAACTGCTCGCGTTCCTGTTCGACAGCCTGTTGCCACCGCCCCTTCATTTTGTCGGCCTCGGCGCGGGCTTCCCGGGTCAACCGCTCGTGCAGCACACGGGCCTCCTCTTCGACCTCTTCTACCTTCGCGGTGCGCTGGCGCTCGAATTCTTCGAGTTTCTCCTCGAATGCGCGGGCTTTGGCATCCGCCTCTTCCCGATGCCTACGGGCTTCCTCCTGCTCGGCGGCGATGCGCTTAGCGCGGTTGTCGATGGCCGACGTAATGGGGCCATACAGGAAGTGCTTCAGCAGGAAGACAAGGATCAGAAAATTGAGGATCTGCGCGATCGTGGTTGTCCACGTCGCCAGTCCCTCTTCCGTTTCAGAAGGCGGGGCGGTATCCGGCTCGGGGGGAGCGTCCGCCTGACCGGCCCACCCTGCGCCGACCGCGAAGAAAAGGAGCACCGCGCCGGTGAGCAGCACCGCGGCTGGTTTCAGCCGGTGTCGTCCGGTGGCAAATGTTTGCATCATGGTCTGGTTCCTTCACGCCGCACGGTTTGGCATTCGCATGCGGGTCCCTGGTGCTTTTCTATGAGGTGAAGTAGTTCCAGAACGGGTTGACGTAGATCAGAATCATGGACACCACGAAGCAGTAGATGGCCGTCGATTCGATCATGGCCAATCCGACGAAGAGGGTTCGAGTGATCGTACCTGCCTCGTCTGGTTGCTGGGCGATGGCGCGTAGCGCTTCGGCCAGGGCGCGGCCTTCACCCAAGGCAGGACCAACCGACCCGATGGCGATGGTGATCCCTGCCGTCGCAATCGAAATCATCCCGATAAGCGCATCGTCGGACATATGTAGCTCTCCTTTCCTCTAATTCTCTTCCGGGGAATCGCCCGATTGGCGTTGTTGCCGGGCGCCGGAAGCGATATACACCATGGCCAGAATCGCAAAAATGTAAGCCTGTATCAGCCCCGTCAGAAGCCCGAACAGTTGCATCACAATAGGGATAAAAAATGGCGTGATGCTGAGCAGAATGGCTACGATCTTCGCACCGCTCATCATGTTTCCGAACAAACGGACCGCCAAGGCGAGTGTGCGCGAAAGCTCACCGATCACATTAAATGGCAGCATCAATGGCGACGGTTTCATGTAGTGCTTCAGGTAGCCCAAGAGGCCCGCCTGCAGGATTCCAAAGATGGGCACCGCGAAAAACACGCAGATGGCCAGAGCGGCGGTGGTCGAAAGCGAAGCCGTCGGCGGCACGAATAGCGGAACCACCACCAGCACGTTGCTCACCGCGATAAAGAGAAATAAGGTGCCGATAAAGGGCAGATAGGGCTCGGGAGAGCGTTGCGCCACCTCGCGGATCTGGTCGCGCGTGTACTCAACAATGACCTCGACCAAATGCTGCCACCGGGAAATTCGGGTTTCCGGCGACAACCGCCTGGTGATGAGCCACGATCCCACAACCATGACCGCCATCACCACCCACGTGAATGCGATGGTGTGGTCAATGCGCAGGACTCCCCACTCCCAAAGCACGTGGTGATCCGGTGTGATGGTTATTTCCATGCGCTATTCACCTTCCGTCTCGGGTGGTTTGGCGGCGCTCGTTCGGGGCATGCCCCAGAGGCGCACGGCCGCCATACGGGCAATTAGAATTCCCGCCAGAATTGCCACGTATCGCTGCCATATGGCTTGACCCACCCACAAAATGGCGCCCACCAGGAGCGCCGTCCGCACGAGCAGACTTCCAAGCGCCAGCGCCATCGGATGGCGGGTATGCGGCAAGCGGTGGATGGTCCAGTTCAACCCGCCAAAAAACAGCAGGCCGAGCGCCACCCCCGCGCAAAACATGGCAATACCTTCGAGGATGCTCAACGTCGACCCTCCGCGTGGCTGCATCCGGATGTGAAGATCAGCCTGTCTTCATTCATCGCGGCTCTCCCTTTTCACCCAGTACCACGCCTGCCAGCAGCCCAGAGCCACTCCCAAGATGAGCAATGTCAGCGTCCACGAAATGCGGTCTCCCTCCGTCCGTGCGTCAAGCCACAGGCCTATGAAAATCCCCAACAGTGTGGGAATCGCCACGGACCAGCCGACCAGCCCCATCATGCCGAGCCAAGACCACACCGTGCGCTCGCGCTCACGGCGGGCGCGGAGTTTCCGCGCGGCCTTCTTGTCGACGGTGCTGCCAAACCGCTGCTCGCGGTCGCGGTCGGGAGTATGAGGCTTACGCTTGTGCACTTTCCTCCATTCGTATGAAGCGCCGCACGAAATCGGCCTCGATGCGCTGCACGGCGCTCTGCGCTCGCGACTCGCTTTCGCTGAGCTGCTCGAATTTCTCGCGGATGGCCTGCTCGAGCGAGGCCAAATCGCGCCCTTCCACGGCCTCCGACGCCACTACACGCACATGGTCGCCTGTCTTGACAAGAATGCCGCCGTTAATCGCAACAAACGATTCGCCCGAGGTGGTCTCGTACGCCAGAATGCCGGGCGCGAGCGGCGCGGCATAGTCTACATGACGCGGAAGCAGGGTAAAGGAACCCGTAAGAGCCTCGGCCGTGATTTTGCTCACTTCTTCATCGACTTCGATATGCGTTGGCAGGAGCAGTTGAAGGCGCATGGGTCACGCTCCTTCCGCTGCGCCGGAAGGGTCGTCATCGGCCCCTTCGGTTTCTTCATCTCGAGAGCTCTCGGAGCGTTTGCGCTTTACTTCTTCGATATCTCCGATCATATACATGGCGCTTTCCGGGACCCCCTCGAAATCGCCGTTCAGGATGCGCTCGCAGCCCTCGAGGGCGTCGTCGCGGCGCACGGTGCGCCCTTCCATGCCCGTAAACTGCTGGGTAACAAAGAACGGCTGCGTGAAGAACCGTTCGAGCTGCCGTGCGCGGCGGACGGTGCGCTGGTCCTCCTGCGAGAGTTCATCGAGACCGAGCATGGCGATGATGTCTTTGAGTTCCTCATAGGTGGCGAGGGTATGGCGGACCTCGCGGGCGATGTTGTAGTGCCGTTCGCCGACCATCTCTGGCGACAGCATCTTCGAGTTGGATTGAAGCAAATCGATGGCGGGATAGAGCCCCTGGCTGGCCCGGTCGCGCGACAAGACAATCGAGGCCGACAGATGCCCGAACGTATGAACCGCGGCAGGGTCCGTGAAGTCATCGGCGGGAACATACACCGCCTGAATCGAGGTAATCGCGCCGCTGGCCGTGTTGCAGATCCGTTCCTGGAGTTCGGCCAGTTCCGTGGCCAGATTAGGCTGGTATCCCAGCCGTGAGGGAATCTGGCCCATGAGGCCCGAGACCTCGGAGCCCGCCTGGATGAAGCGGAAGATGTTGTCGATGAGCAGCAGCACATCCTGTTTTTTCTCGTCGCGGAAATACTCGGCCATGGTCAATGCGGCATGGCCCACCCGGAGGCGCGCGCCGGGCTGTTCATTCATCTGGCCGAACACAAGCACCGTGTTCTTGAGCACATCGGCCTCTTGCAGCTCGCGGTACAGTTCCTCGGCTTCGCGGCACCGCTCACCGATGCCGCAGAACATGCTTACCCCTTCGTACTCGCCGACCATGTTGTTGATCATTTCCATGATGAGCACGGTCTTGCCTACGCCGGCGCCACCGAAAAGGCCCGCCTTTCCTCCGCGTTCGAGCGGCGAAAGCACGTCGATCGCCTTGATGCCGGTCTCGAACAACTCGGTCTCGGTGGATTGCTGCGTCAGCGGGACGGAAGGCTGGTGAATCGAACGGACCTGTTGCGCCTCCACAGGGGCGCCTTTGTCAAGGACTTCGCCGAAGACATTGAATACGCGCCCCAGGATGGCTTCGCTCAAAGGCACTTGAATGGGCACGCCGCGGTCGGTAACGGGGGTCTCGCGCGAAATGCCCTGGACACGGGTCAAAGCCAGTGTTCGCACCGTTTGCTCGTCCAGGTGCCGGACCACCTCGAGCACCACGCGCCCGCCATCGCCTGCCACGAGCTGGTTGTGCATGTCTGGAAGCCTGTCGGGAAAGCGCACATCGACGACGCTCCCCCGGACGGAGAGCACATGCCCCGTATTCTGCCTCCCGCTGGTCTGCATGCCGCGCGTTTTCCTGTCCGGTTGAAGACTTGCTTGTGCTTACCTAGCCTACGGGCGACACGCGGATAATGCAAGTCTTATCAATCCGGGTGAATTGACGATTTGACTCATTTGGGCCCGGTTCACTATACTCTTCCATTAGTCATCGCGCGGTGCGGCGGCCAGAACAGGCCGCCTTGCAGGCCTCGCGAAGACGGCAGCGCCGGGGTAGCTCAGTCGGTTAGAGCGCTGGATTGTGGATCCAGAGGTCGACAGTTCGAACCTGTCCCCCGGTACCATATTTATCAAGCACTTACGCGATTTCCGCGTGGGTCCTTTTCTATTGGGGTTCTATTCTAGTGCCAAGTTGGTCGAATTGGAGAGCGTTTTGACCTGATGCCGACGTGAGGCACCAGCCGCAGCATGGTCGTCTCGCTCGTGGCCGAATCATGGCCGAGACGGTCATGTCACGAAGACATCCCGCTTTGGGATGGTTTCGTGTGGCGTGCCGAGCTGGCGCTCGGCGATCCCGAGCGAGCCGCGGCGGGCGGATGGTTGTTCGCGCCCTGACGCACTCGGCTTAGATACCCCTCCATCTTGCGATTTCTTTCATAGGCTGGTGCGGGGGAAAGGCAAGTGCCTTTCCCCCGGTCACCGAATCACAAATCTTGAACCGAGACCGGTACGGTGAGTTCGCGCGTTCCGCCATTCTCAGACCACGCACGGAACCTGATGTTGTGGCTTCCGTTGAATTGCGCCTCGAACGTCCAGATAACGGTTCGGCTCCTGCCCTGCACGATATTCCCGAGGGTGAAATCTGTCGAGGGATTACCAGCCGCATTGGTGAAATCCATCGTCACCCCGTCCGCACGCGTTGTGCGGACATCGACCAGCCGGACCCCGGGCCGTGCGGTATTTTCGATATGGACCCCGGAGAGGATGTAGGACGGATTTGATACGGTCGTCCTAATCTCGAAGGTTTCCCCGCGCGGAACGATGCCGCTGGGCGCGGCGGTGGCCGTCAGGCTCATGTCGGGCTGGGTATTGCCTCGGATAACGACGGCGGCCATGCCGACCGGCAGCGAGTAACCGTTCCAGGAGGTGCTTGGTGCATCGTAAGGCACCGACTTCATGCGCCAGGTTCCGGCAGCGGGCCGCTCGACGATGAGATAGACGACGTTGTCGACCCACGACCACGCTCGGAACTGTGGAGGGGGTACGTTCGTCCACGGGTCTGCCGGTGGGTTGCCGGGGTTATGCTGGAGCCAGAGTTCGAGGTCCCACAGGCGCTGGTCGATCGCCCCGGCGCTCGCGGGCGGTTCGTCCCACGTCATCACGACCACCAGGCGATGGGTGTTTGGAGGAACCTCGATGTCGCGGAACCCGTAGTTGTTGCTATGCACCTGGCGCCACGACCAGTGACCGCGCCATCCGTTGGGATTGTCCCGCTTCCAATGGGCCTTGTA
>SLSB01000090.1 GCA_007130675.1 Candidatus Hydrogenedentota bacterium
GCTTTTTTCTATCGTGCCTGCGGCACTTAGAACCATGAACGGGAGAGGCAGTTGAGCCCAGAAGAGGCATTTCCAGCCGGCAAACTTCCTTATGTTAGCGCTTATGGACCATCCAGCCGGCCGGGAAATTTGCGGGAAATCCGGTATTGACCGCCAACGAACCGTGGAAGGGCGCGGTCGTGCTCGTGTATGGATCGGTGCTCCAAGAAGATGACGGCACGTTCCGGATCTGGTATCTGTGTGCGAAGGGAATCGGGTATGCGGAATCCGATGACGGCATCACTCGGAGGAAACCCGCGTTGGGGATGATACACCACGACGGACGAGACACCAATCTGGTAATTGACAGGGAGGCGCCCGAAGACGCCCCGGGGCACATCCCCTATTTCCACGAATGATTCGGCGTATTCATAGACCCACACGAACCCGATCCCCAGCGGCGTTACAAGATGGGTTTTCTCAGCATCCACCGCGACTACGACGGTCCACGGCAGGGCGCGTTTCACGGTCGTCAGCGCCGCGGGCTCGGCGTGGCCGCAAGCCCTGACGGTATTCGCTGGACCCTCTTCGACAATTGGGCCACCGAAGCCATCTGCGACGGGGCTACGCACTGGATATACGACCCGGCGGGCCAGCATTACGTGCTGTACGGCCGCACGCAATATGTGTCCGGCACGGTGAAAGAGGCGTGGAGCGGCGATGCAAGGTTTGACGCACACTTCTGGGCCCGCGCGGCAACCGGGTGCGCGAGCGTTTCTGGGTTATGGCTAACGCTTACACTAAAACGTATCGCCAAAGAAGACGGCGTTCAAGAACAGTCCGTTGGTGCCATACCAGAAATTCCGGAAGTTCGGATTATCCATGAACAGCACAATCCTTCCGCTTCCGAGGCGTTTGGCGGCTATGGCCGCGCTGCCCGGAACGATCTCGGCCAACTCCTTCGAGAGATAACCGCTGAGCAGAGGGTTGTCGGTGTATGTTGCCACGGTCACGCCGGGGGCTTCCGCCGGCTCGTAGAAGGTGTTGTCGGTTCGGAACAAGGCCACTCTTTCGCCATACCCATACGCGACAGGATGGGTAACGTCGAGGGCGGCTTCAAAAATCGAGCCGCCGATCCGTTGCGCGCCGCGCACATCGGCCAGATCTTCCCACGGCGTATCTTTTAGCAGTTCGTCGACATCGAACTCTTTCTCTTCGAGCTCCGCCCAGTCCCGGCCGGCCACCCAGCGCGCGCCCGCGCCAATGGCAATGAGAACCCCGCCTTCGCGGACCCACTGTTCGATGTCATCGGTGCTGACGTCTCTGGGGCGGCTACTGAGAACCAAGCGGTTGTACCGTCTCAACCTCGATGCGCTTGCCCGGTCGGCATCCAGCAACGTAACCGGCATCTCGAACCGGTGGTCGAGCAGATGCCAGACCTCGCCGGCGACCGCCGAGCTTGCCGAACCGGACCCGGTAATTATCGCGACCTCGGGTTTATTCAACAGGCTTCCAAACCGCCGTGTACCGAAGTCGGGGCCGTCAATAGTCATCATGGATGCAGCGGCGTATACGCGGACGTGATCGTTGGCGACAGCCTGTTCGATCAACACATGCACGTCTCCATCGGCATCGAGATCGTGCGCGGTGTGCTTGACCGGAATCAGCACCGTGCCTCGCTCGAAACGGGTGCGTTCGCCATCGATCAGCGTCGTGAAGGGGCGCTGGATGACGCGCGTATGAACGCCCGCGTCCTGGAGCCGGTACAGCGCGCGCGGCGCGAAATAGCTGTCCCATCGCATCAGATAGGCGTAGTCGGAACGTCCGCCCACGAGCGCACCACCGTCGAAGTCGAGATTCTCAGCGGGCGCCCCGAGATAAGGTTCGGGGTCCTCGAGCAGCGGCCGGACGTCGACGCCAAACGCGAGCGGTTTGGTCCATGTCGAGACATCGTAGAAGCGGTTGTCATCGAATTCCGTGCGCGTTTCCATGATGGACTGGAGCAACCGGAATTGCGGCTGGTCCGACGGCACAATCACAGCCTCGCCAGGCGCGAAGGCGCGGCCGTTTACCTCAACGGATTCGGCAAGGGCATACATCTCGATGCGGTGCCGCGCCATCATCTGAAGAAGCGCTTGGGCCCGGTTGCGGTGCTCGGTCAGCGGGACAATATAGGCCTTTTCCGGGAATTCACGTGCAATTTCGCGCGCTTGTGTAAAGAAATTCTGCTGATACTCGAGGAGTTCCTCGCGCATTGCCAGCGCCGCATCGAGGGTGGACAGCGACGTGGCAAACTGGTTGCGTACGGTGACGGCATACGTCAGCACGCCGTGGTGGTCTGTTTCTCGCTTCAGACCGCGCGACGACCCCTGCTCATAGAGGATCCCGATGGCGCCGGTGACGTCCGGATAGGTCGAGCCCTTGCCCACGAAGAAGTCATCAAAGGTTTCACGGGTAAAGAAGAGTTGGCCAAGTTCACCGAAGACATCGGCGTGGTACTCGGCGATCCGCGCCGTCAATTCCTGATTGAGCGGCGGCGTCAACGGATTCACGCGCTCCTCGACGCCGGGCTGGAAGAAGTAGGTCGACTCCGAGCCCATCTCATGGACGTCATTGACGATCTGTGGCCGCCAGATGTTGAAGAGCTCTTGGCGGGCCTGCCCTTCCGGGTGTTGCAGCGCGAGGTAGTCGCGGTTGGCGTCAAACCAGTAGTGGTTCCTGCGGCCGCCTGGCCACGGCTGGTTGTGCTCGCGGTTGTTCGGGTCGGTGACCGGCGTATGGCCGCGATTCCCGTTGACCCAGCTGGTAAAGCGGTGGCGGCCGTCCGGGTTCATCGCAGGCTCGATGAGTATTACAAGCTCATCGAGCGCCTGCTCGATATTGCCGCCTTCGCCCGCGGCAAGGTGATACAGCATCAACAGGGCCGCCTCGCTACCGCTGGCCTCATCACCGTGAACGCCATAGCCCATGTAGACGATCGCGGGCTGTTCGGCCCGTTTCGCGGCGTCGACGCTGCCGGGCTCGTCACTCAAGCGGCGGTTTTCTTCCTGAATATCTGCAATCCGCGCGTGGTTGGCCGGAGAAGTCACCACGGCGTAAATCATCGGCCGGTTCTGATAGCTGCGGCCGTGCTCCGCGACGGTAACACGGTCACTGGCGGCCGCCACGGCCTCGAAATACGCGACGATTTGGTGCGGTTCGGTATGGCGGCCACCCACGCGATGACCCAGGATCTGTTCAGGCGTGGGCACGTCGGCATGCACGTAGTCCACCCCGGTGTCGGGCATGAGAACATCCTCGGCAATTTCCAGAGCGCTCGAAAGA
>SLSB01000280.1 GCA_007130675.1 Candidatus Hydrogenedentota bacterium
AAGACGCCTCGCGCTCGTTCATCCAAAAGGCCATTAAGAGCGGCGCGGTAACGCTCAACGGACAGGTCTGCAAACGGCCCAGCCGCACGGTCGCGGCAGGCGACCACATCGACGCCGAAATGCCGCCGCAGCCCACGACCGAATTGATGCCCGAGGACATTCCGCTCGAGGTGCTTCATGAAGACCAGGATGTGCTGGTTGTCAATAAGCCCGGGGGGTTGGTGGTGCATCCCGCGCCCGGTCATCCCGGCGGCACCCTCGTCAACGCGGTGCTGTTTCATTGTCCCGATTTCCAGCGCCCCGGCGAGGACGCCTTGCGGCCGGGGATTGTCCACAGGCTTGACCGCGAAACCTCGGGCGTGATGGTGGTCGCCAAAAGCCCGCGCGCTTTTCAATCGCTTGGCCAACAAGCCCGTGAACACACCTTCGAGCGGCGGTATATGGCCTTGGTACGCGGCGAGTTTCCCAAAGACCGGGGGCGAATCAGCGCAGCCGTCGGACGCAGCATGACCGATCGCAAACGGATGTCTGTCACGGCCGCACACAGCCGCGACGCCGTCACGAATTTCGAAGTGCTCGAGCGGTTCGGTGTGGCCAGTCTGCTCGGCCTTCGTCTCGAAACCGGCCGCACCCACCAGATACGCGTCCACCTGCGGTTCGCACAGCATCCCGTTCTCGGCGACCCGGTCTACGGCGTCACGGATTTCATGAGCTGGGCTGTCCCTGACGCAGTCAAAACGGCACTAACCAGACTCGAAGGGCAAGCGCTGCATGCCGAACTGCTCGGTTTCGCACACCCCGCCGACGGCGCTCCGATGCGCTTCCAAGCCCCGCCGCCGCCCGATTTCCAAGCAGCACTCGATGCGTTGCGGAATCTTTGCCGTAGCGAGGGCGGAACGGTATAGCCGATCACCAAGGCTCGCTCGGGATGCGCGGTATGCGCCGCATTGTGTATCCTTGCAGCGTAAGACGGGCAGCGCATTGCCCGTCCGGCGGGGACTTTCCAGCGAAACCAATGTTCAGGAGGACGTCATCCATGGCCGCACAATGCTCGAACAAAGACCGTAACATGGCGTTTTGCACATGTTCGTATCCCGGTTGCTCGAAACATGCGGTGTGCTGCGAATGCATTCAGTCGCACCTGCAAAGCCGTCAACTGCCGGGCTGCTGTTTTCCGCGCGATGCCGAGAAGACCTACGACCGGTCCTTCGAGGCCTTTGCCCGCGCCTGGAACTTGTAGACGAGGCGCGCCCGCGCGACACATTCCCGC
The DNA here is from genome assembly GCA_007130675.1 of Candidatus Hydrogenedentota bacterium. GTDB lineage: Bacteria > Hydrogenedentota > Hydrogenedentia > Hydrogenedentales > SLHB01 > UBA2224. Next base: position 1,271 of record SLSB01000280.1, read on the forward strand.
GGATTGCCTGGCAGGCGGCGCTTATTGAATGCCGAGTTCAGCGGCCAGATCGAGCACGGTGAACCGGTTGCGAATGAACCGCGCGCGTGTTGCGGCCTTCCGAAACTCCTCGGCGGGCGCATCGAGTTCCTCGGGGGTGACCGGCCCGCCAGCCGCACGGATCGCCTCGGCCACCGTGGCGGGAGGCAGATAGTCTTCCAGCACGCCTTCGCGCAATTCTTCGTTGTCGCGGGCAAAACGCCCGATTTCGGCGCGCAATGAGTCAGGAGGCAAAGATTTTTCCTGCCATTGCGCCCAGACCTCGTCCGCGACGGGTCCCCAATCCTCCTCGATCCATGCGCGGATGCTATCTTCATCCGGTTGCACGTCAACCAGCGCGTCCGAATCGAGTGATTTCGGGTCGAGCGACAGGATCTGCTCCCACAAACCAAGGCAGTGCACGGTGCCGACACCTACTTGCGCGCCATGCAGGTCATGGGGCGTTCCGTACAGCGCGCTCTTCATGTCGAGGTAATGCGACAACAGGTGCTCGCCGCCGGAAGCGGGGGAGGAGGAGCCTGCGGCCAACATCGACAACCCCGACAACAGCAGCGCTTCGAGGACGACCGCCAGCGCCTCGGGTTCGGCCCGGCCAACGCCCGGCGCGGTACCGAGCACCCGCTCGACGGTGCCCTCATAGAACTCCATGGCCTTGGGCGAGTAATACTCGTTGCGCAGCAAGTGTGCGGTTCGCCAGTCCGAGGCCGATGAGCATTTCGACAGGAAATCGGCCACGCCCGCGGCCGCCATGCGCTGCGGCGCGGTGGCGACGACCTCCGGGTCGGCAAATACCCCCAGCGAAGGATCACACGGCGTCGTGCGTTTGAGTCCCCGGACCTTGAGCGCGGTGATCCCCGACGTGTACCCGTTCATCGACGCCGCCGTCGCGTACAACACCGAAGGTTTGCCGAGTTTCGTGCCCGCATGTTTTGCGAGATCGCACAGGGTGCCCGAACCGATGGCAAGAAAGAAGTCAGCCTCTTGGCCCGCCGCCGCGACCTCATCGCCCAGTTCCTCGGTGGCATCGAAAGTCTCGGAACCGTAAGTCTTGTGGACGATCCGCCGCTGGACGGCCCCGAGCGCGGAAAGCAGGTTATCGCCGCCCGCCGCCAGGGTGTTTTCGTCCGCGACGACAAGGCACGAGCGCCCGAGATGTTCCGCTGCAAACGCGGCAAGACGCTCAGCGGCATCCGTGCCAACGTAACAGGCCTGAATCGGTTCGCCTTCAACGCGGCGAATGGCTTCATCGAGGGTGATCTTCATTGTTCTTTACTGCACTTTCTATTCTTGAGAAGAGTCTGCGTCACGTCGCTGCTTCAGTTTTCGCCACAGCGTGTTGCGGCCTATCCCGAGTGCCCGGGCGGCCTTGGTCTGATTGCCCTTAAACCGTTCGACAACGGCGCGAATGTACCGCACCTCGATCTCATCGAGCCGAAGGGGCTGCCCGCCCTCGAGTGGCAACAGCCCGAGCGCGGCGCGCTCGACCATCAACTCGAGTTCCCCCGGTTGCAACGGCACAAACACATACCCGTAGGCCCCGGCGCGCATGGCGGCCACCGCCGCACGAAGCTGATTCGTATCGGCCACCATCACCGTAGGGACGCACGCCAGATATGTCATAGCCCGGAGCGCATCATCCGTCACAACAACCATCGGCGTAACGTCGGAAACCACGTGTCCGGCATTCTCGAGACGTTCCCGGACGACCGTTTCGAGTTCGGCACTCTCGATGTCTATCTGCACCCGCACCATACCACCGCGAGGCTACACTTTTCGGGTACCCAAGCGCAATGATCTCGCCAAACCGTAGCGCAGGCCATGGAGAGCCCCTGCCATTGCGGGACTGCGCGTCGCATGGGAAACATAGGACCTATACGACCCATAAGTCATAAGTCCTCTCCGCGGGGCGCGGGCCGCCCCGCCATTCACGCCATCAGGTCTTCATCGCCCACTGAGCTTACGAGGATGGTTGTCGGTTTGGCGTGCAGCATG
>SLSB01000350.1 GCA_007130675.1 Candidatus Hydrogenedentota bacterium
TCCGGCTGTATCAGAACATATTCGGCCCGTGCATCTTCGATGGACTGAGCCTGCACCCACACAGCCGGGCACGCGGTCTGTTGCAGCACATACATGACCGACGTGCTGACAGGCAGCCCGCCGAGCGCATTCGACACCGCCTGTGCAAGGCGGGCGCCGTTGGTGCTTCCCGGATAATGCGCGGCAAACCGGACGTTGGCCCCCGTGAGGTGTCCCCGGCTATCGAGCACCTTGGCGTCCGCGGTATCCGCGCCGAACGCGATCACCAGATGAATGCTGGCGCCTGCCTCATCCGATTGCCGGACCCGTTCGAGCAGGGAGACATCGGTATCGTCTTCGCGCGTCATCACCACGTGCGCGCCGCGTGTGCGCAGGTGATGAGCAAGTCTCCGGGCCACATCAAAAGCGGCATCGCTGGCCCGCATGCCGGTCGGGCCGGTCGCCCCGGGATTATTGCCGCCTTGCGCGGGGTCCAACACGATGGTCTTGCCGTGGAGTGTCCCCCCCGCCGCGGGAATCATCCCGATCACCGCATGCCCATGATTCAGGTTGACCGAAAGGTCATCATAACCGGTTTTGCGCAACGACAGCCTGTGCGTGTCCGCGGGCAGCGGCAGCCAACCGTCGGCGTTGCTTGTGCCGAGGATCTGTCCGCCGGAAAACGCGGTAACGCCCCCCACGGCCGCCTGCGTTTGTACGTTGTGAAGCCGGACCGTGCGCACCATCTCGCTGCCGAAGCGCGGCGTCACGTGTTCGGTAACGCTGCCAGCCTGGATAGCCAACTGCGCGGGCAGTGTGTCCTCGAGAAAATAGCACCGTGCCGTGCCCGCGGTGGTCGTGGTGCGCAGAAGCGTATCGTTGACCGTTACCAAGGTCCCATCCGCTACGGGCAAACCGAATCGATCGGTCACGTACACTTCAAACATGTGTTCGATGCTGCTCGCGCGCGCCGGTTGCTCGAGGTGCTGGCGGACGCTCAGATAGGCTGGCGGCCGCGCCACCGGAACCGCCGTTTTGTAGAAAAGCGACGCGCCGCGGGTGTTGCGCGCGAAAAAAGCCACCTCACGCGGGCCATTCGGCAATATCGCTTCGAGAAACCACGTCACCACGCCATCGTTTTGCACCGGCATGCCGCCGGCGAGTTCTCCATCGATGCGCAGCTCGAGCGTTTCGCTATCGAGCGGCAGGCCGCCGCCAAGCCGGAACTCGAGGGCCTGTGTGCGGCCATTGGCATACTCGAGCAGACTGTGCGATGTCACCCGCGGCGGGTCCATGGCGAAATAGGCGGCCAAGCCCGAGGCCAGGCCTTGGGCTTCCTTCTCGACTCCGTAGCGCGTGGCAAGAAATTCGGCATTGCGGGCGTTGGTCAGGTACGACGTCTCCATGAGCACCGCGGGCACGCGGGTCTCGCGCAGCACCCGGTAATTGCCCGGCAAGAGCCGCTTCGGTTCGGGATCCTGGCGCACCCGCAAGGCCGCCTCGCGCATCATGCACTGCGCCAGATCGAGACTGGGCCCCGCGTCCCCGAGTTTGTAATACACCTCGAGGTCGTTCTTGTCGGAACCCTCGACGATGTGCGCATTATGATGAACGCTGATGAAGGCTTCTGCGTCCATCTCGTTCGCCATGTGTGCGCGCGCCGTCAAATCACGCGAGAGGCTCGAGGGGTCAAGGGCTACATCGGTCTCGCGCGTCAGCACAACCTCAGCCCCTGCCCCGCGCAGCAGGTCGCGCAGAACGAGCGCCACCTCGAGGTTGACGTCGCTTTCGCGCAACTGGTTCGACGGGGCTACCGCGCCCGGCCACCGGCCGCCGTGCCCCGGATCAATGCAGATCCGGCGCCCGGCCAGCGCCGACATGTCAGGCAGCGGCACATCCTCGAGCCGGTAAGGCGGTTCGATGTCGAGGATCGGAACCGGCGGCGGGACATATTCGGGCTCAGGAGGGAACGTCTGACAACCAATCACAGCACAAAGCAGGACAAAAGGCGCCAAGCGTTTCATGGGCAGTCCTTTGCGGTTATTTGCCGGTCATACGGGCGGGCGTCATACCCTCGGGTGCGTTCGCAACACCTCCACAACCGCGGCGAGCCCAGGCACTCGCAGCGCCCGCGGCGGCTATGCTGCCCAGTACGCTACCCCAAGGCGCGCCCGCATGCAACCCTTCGCTTTGGCCAGGGGCGGCTCAACGGCATGGCGCGCTGTTCACACGAGCGGCATTGGCCGCATCAACCCCGTAATCGACTGCCTGAGGTCGTGCCAAGCGTTGGCGGGCCGGCCTTCCAACACCGGATAGCGCGCAATGCTTATCCGTAATGCTACCCGGCTGGGCGGCGGCCTGCTCGGCCTTTCTTTTTTGGTTTCGGCGGTGCGAGGCGTTCCTCGGCCATTTCACGCGCGGCCCGGACCCGGCGGTTGAGCAAGGCCTCGGGGATTTCTTTCATGAACCGGCTGGTCGTGCTGAGACGATCCCGGCCGCGCCGGTTGCGCGCACAGGCCTCGAAAAGGGTCACGTGGCGTTTGCCGCGCGTCAACGCTACATAGAACAGCCGCCGTTCTTCTTCGAGCCCGCCGTCTTTCACGCTCTTTTCATGCGGAAGAATGCCTTCCTCGACCCCGCAGATGAATACGAACGGAAACTCGAGGCCTTTGGCGCTGTGGATGGTCATCAGGGTGACGCCGGCCCGCCGCCGCTCTTCCTTGGCGCGCCGGTCTTCGTCGCTGTTCAACGCGCTTTCGTCCAGAAACCCCTGCAACGTGGGCGTGCCTTCGCAATCGTGTTCGTACCGATCGACAGCCTCGACCACCGCCTCGACATTCGACCATTTGTGTTCGAGCTGGGCGCTGCTCTTGCTTGTGCGCACCAGTTCCGCGCGGTACCCCGTCCGGTCGATGAGTTCCTGCACCAGCAGCGAAAGCGGCGCGCCGCCCTGCCGGAATCGTTCCCGGAAGTCGCGCAACAGTCCCGTGAGTGCGCGAATGCCAGCCTCGGCACGGCCTTGCACCAAGCTTCGGCGCAAGGCCTCGGACAGCCCTTTGGCAAACGAGAGGTTTTCGGTGCGGCAGATCTCGTGGACCAGGTGCAGGGTGGCATCGCCGACGCCGCGCCGGGGCATATTGACGATGCGCAGGAACGCCGCCTCGTCGTATGGGTTCACCACCGCCCGCAAGTAAGCCACGATATCCTTCACCTCGGCGCGCTCGAAGAAGTCCTGGCCGCCCACGACCACATAGGGTATCTTGTTCTGCCGAAAGATGATCTCGAGGGGCCGCGACTGCACATTCGAGCGGTACAGCA